>JAVBMJ010000070.1:0-58582 GCA_031552535.1 Rikenellaceae bacterium | reverse complement strand
GCATATCGCTGACTGACAAAACCCCGATCCGGGACTTATTCGACAAATCGAATCTCAACTATCTCAAAGAACCTGATGGCTCCGGTGAGCCAAATTTGTTTAACTTTTAAGCGTCCAATTTTTTAGTGGACAGTAGTGAATAAAATTGATGAAAGAAAGGGATTCTTAGGGATTTTATCAACAGGGGGTAAATTATATAAACTACTATGGTAGAGGGTGTTAAATAAGAATATTTGTGCAAATTTTGTGCAAGAAGATAAAAAAGAAACTCCAACTGACTGATAATCAATTGGAGTTTTCTTCGTTTTGTGCCCAGAACAGGAGTCGAACCTGCACATCGTTACCAATACTCGCCCCTGAAACGAGCGCGTCTACCAATTCCGCCATCTGGGCTGGGGAAATTAATAAACCTTGCCGGAATTTCTCACGCGGAAGCCGCCGATAGAACTTAAAAAATATCTATTGCAACAAACGCAAAACCGGAAATGCCAAAAAACGACAAACGCCGGAATGTAAGACCATAATTCCAACCCGGACCGACCCCAGACTCTCACAAGCCAAGCGCTCGCTATCGTCTCTTAGAACGGGGTCTACATCCGGACTATATTTTATACAAAGAACATTTTGTGTCTGACGCAGAGTGGTGCAAAGGTAGAATTAAAAATGGAAACAACAAGCAGCCTTCTGAAATTTTCCGGATATTTTTCTATGCTCATAACGCGTAGGCGCATGGCCGGAACAGATACAATCACCAGAATTGTGTGCAAACAAAAAATTAGGGAATCAGCGATGACATCTGTAATTCCCTGATTCTTATTTGTCGGGGTAGCGGGATTCGAACCCACGACCCCCTGCTCCCAAAGCAGGTGCGCTAACCGGACTGCGCTACACCCCGAAACAAAGGCCTTTAGGCCTTTGCGAAGTGCAAAGATAACACATTTTCTGATATGACTCTAAGAAACTGGTTAAAAATATTTTTAACCAGTTTCTTAGAAGGGTGGCGGTTAAATATATAACGGGTTCTATCCGTCTCACGTGTCCGTTCCACCAAACTTTTACGATACTTTGGGCCGTTTAGGATGGGTGAACTCGAAACGCGCCCCGTCTTTATAATTTTCGTCCACCCATATTTCACCACCGAGCAGTCCTACCGTGATCTTGCAAATGGCCAGTCCGAGACCGGTGCCCTGGACAAATTCGTCGAGTTTTTCGAAACGTTCGAAAACCAGCTTCTGTTTCTCGACCGGGATGCCGCATCCGGTATCGGTCACGCTGAATACCACCATCTCGTTACGGGAGTCCTCCCTGATGCCGAGCGTTATAGTGCCTCCTGCCGGGGTGAACTTCACTGCGTTGGACAGTAGGTTTATAAGCACCTGCTGCAGACGCTGCGCATCGGTGGGCAGATCGAACGAGTCGAATGGCGCGTCGAGAACGAAGGCTATGTTTGTGGCTTTGCGGGCGCACTGAGTGGTCGAAATTACGTTGTTGCACAGCGATACGACTTCGCACGGGGCGATGTTGAACGCCAATTTGCCTGTTTCAAGGCGCGAAATATCGAGTATGTCATTGATCAGACGCAACAACAAGTCGGAGTTGGTTTGTATGATCTCGGCGTATCCGCGGTGTTCTTCCGGCACGTTGCCATCTTCGGTAAGCAGATTCGAGAACCCCACTATTGCATTTAGCGGGGTGCGGATCTCGTGGCTCATATTCGCCAGGAAGGCCGATTTGAGACGGCCTGATTCTTCGGCGGCCTCCTTGAGTTTTTTTACCCGGAAAAAGTAGTAGAAAACCACCAGATAGCCCAGCAACAGCAATGAGAACATCGCAACTATCGATATGAGCGGATATTTGTAACGTTCCATGAACAACGTGCGGTTGCGCATTTCGTGCTCCAGCGGTAAAATGCTCTTATGTATTCCCAGCGAGGTTATCTTCTCGTAGTCGAATACAAACCTGCCTGGTATGTATTGCAGGTCGCCGATACTGTCCGCTGTTTCCGGCGAATCGGCATACATGAAAGCCATCCGTGCCAGGTCCTTGCCTATCGTACCTCCACGTGGAATATAGCCGCCTATCACCCCGTGCTCCAGGCCTGCGGAGGTGAGGGTAAAGGCCGGCACATCCGGATTGGCGTCTATGATATCGTGCAGGGAGGCGGAGGAAAAATAGTGGTCGTTCATATCGACCTCCCAGCGGCCAAGCAACATGGCCGTATTTTCGGGCAGGTCCCTGATCTGGCCGATGATCGAGGACAGTGTAGACCTGCGGCCATCCAGCAATATGAGATTAAGTTCCGGATGGTGGCACATTTGCTCTTTGACATATTCCTGGACAGATATGCCTTTATACGAATTATCCGATACAAATGCTATATTGCGTACCGTCGGGTAGAGGTGTTTTATCAACTCCACGTTCTCGTCTACGTTATACTCATATACGATTCCCGAAACTATATTCATTTTTCCCAGGAAATCCGATACTTTCTGGCTCACGGGAGTCCACGACACCGGACCGGTGTCCGTAGCGGGAAGCGATACGTAGTTCGTGCTCATCATTGCGCACAATACCGGCACACCCTTGATCACCGCAGCCTCGTCCTGTGCGGTATAGGCGCTCCACGCTTCCGGACCCAGGATAATGATCAGCGAAGGCGGGTCCTGGTCGCGGTACTTTAGCAATATTTCTTTGATCCGGTCCCTCCACAGGTGAATATCCGAAAGATTTTCATGGACCATATACTCGATCAATACGTCATGTTTGCCGCCAAGGGCTTTGTACTCCATAACGAATTCCGAGATGTTGTTGTTGGCATCGGGCAACTCCGGGTTATAAGCGCTTATTATCACCACAGGCCCTGTCAGCGACCGGGATAAGCCTTTGCAGGGCGTGGCCACCGACAGGAACAGCAGTGCATACAAGCATAGATGCCTGGCCCCGGGATAAATAAATTTTGTTTTCACTCAATTTAACTGATAACTGTAACACATCCCGGAGTCTGTCCGGTTTTCCTGCCGGAAACTGACTTACTCTGCACGATGCGGTCTACTCCCTGCAGTGGTTCAGAACTGTGCGAAAAGGACATAGATCACCCCTGATACTACCGTGTAGCCCGATTCGATCATGACCGCCTGCAGGAACCGCTTCCATTCGCCGTATTTGAATGTAATGGCACACATTTGCCATCCGGCGATGGCCAGCACTGTAAACAGGGCAAATCCGACCGACACCGAAGCCACGGTAAAACATACCAGTCCGAACATCGACCCTGTGATAAGTTGAATTATAAAAGAACGGATCCAGCCGTTAGGCTTGTTTTGTTCGGGCATGTCGACCTTGAACACAGTCCGCCAGGTATTGAAAAAAAGCAGGGAGTACCATATGGCTCCCACGGCGAAGGCAGCTACCACGGAGAACGCGAACCAAACCCAGTTCAACTGGGAAATGATAACAGACAGATTAAGGACATTCATGAAAATATCGGATTACAGTTTCTAAAGGCATAACAGCGTATTCTACAGTGGATTCCTGTGGCGTCTTGTGGCACAACCCCGCAAAAGTATAAAAAACGTAATAGATATCCAATTTAGCACGCTACATAAGAACCTGTTTAAGGATTTGTCTGAATTTCCTGTGGAAAATATCTTTGGCCTCCTTTCTCCGTAAATCTTGTCACATAGCACCATTATGCACCACTGTGCTCTTCGATCTTCGCGTGAAATAGCCCTGAAAATAATTCGTAATTCCGTTACATAATATTGGGATGCGCCCCGGCCGTAGCGTTCGAACGTAGTTCGACGCTCTGCCCCGGCTTTCACCATATATACATAGGAAAATTAAACAACTTCTTAAATCCCGGTTGGCTTTGTCGTTGGAATTTGTTCACAAGATGCCTTTTTCCGGGCCGTAGAATCAGGGGGCTTGCCAACTACCGGTTTTCATATCCGTCTTCGGCGCCGGTTGCGCGCGTCTGTTTTCGATACTTTCGTCCAAGCCATTACTTCGCGGACTCACCTTGCAGGACTGTACGCCAGGCGGTATCAAACCGGACCCACTGATCGTAACGACTACTGCGGAATGGCATGCTGCCCGGCGGCCCCGGGTGCTGCGGGATCGAGGCGGACCACATGCGCAACGGGGCCGTCTGCTAAAATCCGGCGTGATGTTCCAAAGCAGATGGAACGTTGCGGCCACATTCAGGGATGCTGGCCGCTGCCGCATTCTGTTCCGGCTATCGGGGTTTCAGGCTGTTGTCCACCGGATTTGCATAGATGCCGAGCACTATCTCCCTCGCCCGTGTGCCACCTCCTGTTGCCGACACGATACCTTCCATGCGCTCGGTCAGCGCCTCGCGGCACTCGCTTGAGTAGTACCCCGCTGCACCCCAGCGGTCACTTCCCGCACGGAGGTCGTGGGCTGCGTAGTTGGTGTCGAAAAGGCGGTAGCCGGCATGTATGCGGCTGTCGATTAGACGTGACACCCGCTTATGGAATTCGCCCTGGCTGATGCCCGGTGCGGATATGGCCCGTAGCTCGTCACATGTCACGGGGGGGCATACCGAGACGTGCACATCCCCTTTGAATTCAATTATACCTGCCAGAACGCTCGCCTGGTCTTCTCCCGGGGCTTTCGTATATATATTCACGCTCTGCGACACGAGCAATTCGCGGACTTTGAATAACTCGCATGGTTCCCACTGGTAGGAAACAGCTACCGGAACGATCCCGAGCGGGCATAGCGCCGCCACAGGATCGCTTTCTCCGCTCATACATAACATCTTGACAATTCCTGTGTCGGTGGCGTCGTTGCCATCCTTGGTGCGGCCACCGCGCTGGGCAATCCACACCGATTCCCCTTTCCGGGTTATCGTGTGACGGATATATTCCGACAGCAACATCGTGGCATTGTAGAGGTCACGGGGATTTCCGTCGCGCGTCACCTTGAACATCTTGTTCGACCTTCCTATGTCGACGATGAGCTGCGAGCTCATTAGGTTGTTCCCGAAGGTGATCTCGGTGGTCCTAAATGAATTGCGGAGCAGTTGTTGTTGCAGGAGCGACGAATCGAGCACTATGTCGCGATGGTTCGATACGAACAGGCAGTTCTCTTTCGGGTCGAGCCTTTCCAGTCCGCTGCATGTGAAGTTGCGGATGCTTCTACATATAACCTGGTCGTTGAAATGCACCATCACCCCGGCCTGGAACTCCTCGGTTGTAGTGATGCTGCGAAGCAGACCTCGCACCTGGTCCGCACTACGTCCGGGGAATACAAATGCCGCTATCGCCAGCAGGTGCTCGCTTTCGGCAATGCGGCGCATGGCGGGGGCTATCTCCGGTTCGTTGTAAGGCCGTATCTCTTCAAATCGTCGATCCATCATCCCTGTTCTTCAATCCTGTTACACGCTCCACTGCAGATGCTGCCAATCCATTGAAGGCGCGCGGCTTCAACAGCTTTTCCACTTCCTGAGGGCCTCGATGAATCCGGGAAAGAGCGTCCACAAATGCTCTGTCTGAAGCCATAGTTCGCGGGCAAGAGTGTCGTTTCCCGGGCGTTCACGGGCTATGTCGTTGAGATAATGTTCTGTGACCGGATGGTCCGGGGATATGAACTCGCGGTGATACACCACGAAATTTTTCCTAAAATGGCGTAGTTCTCCTTCCGATATTTTACCTGTGCGGCGAAATTCGCTCCAAAGTTTCAATATCTCTTTCTCGGCGTATTTGTCGCTGATATCGTTGATCACCTCGTCGAAAAGCTCATACTCCTCCAACGCCAGATAGCTGTAGGCCAGGCGGGCCGTCACTTCGAGATGATCCTCTGGGTCGAGTTCCAGCATCATCTCCAACATGCCCGCGCACATCTCGAAATCGCCCACCAGAAAGTGGTCGATAGCCGAACTGTTGACAAGCACCAGTGCGTTCTGGTTGTGCCGGTCGTCCCACTCCAGAACCGTCTCCGTGTCGTCGGGGATCAACTCCACCAACCGTTGAAAAGCGGCGTAACGCGTGTTGCATGCGCCTTCGATATCCCCGGCAGCCTCCTGCCGTTGCGACTCCTCGAAAGCCTGCTGGAAGAAAGGGGCGCTGTCGTCGCCATAAACTATACGGAAACTATCTTCCGCCGTGGGTTGCAGCCAGATTTTATCCATCTCAGCTCGTAATATCTACTTAAGATTGTCAAAGGTCGCTCTGCGACGGAGATTTACGGAAACGGTATATAAAATAACCCGTCGTAACCGCCGTCAGCGCTGCCGCCAGGCTTGTGCCGGGCGTGAGTCCCATGCCGATCATCTGGCCCGATGTGAAAAGATAATCCGATGTGATGAACGTCATGAATATGGCCGGCAACATCATGATATAGAAATTTTTGCGCCGGATGAACAGGTATACCGTCACCGCCCACAGCGTCACTGCGGCCAACGTCTGGTTGGCCCACGCGAAATAGCGCCAGATGACGTCGAAATCGACGAACGTGATCCCGAAACCGACAGCAAAAAGCGGAATACAGATATATAACCGGCGACGTAGCGTTTTCTGCTCCATGTTCAGTATGTCGGCCACAATAAGCCGCGCACTGCGGAAAGCCGTGTCGCCCGTGGTGATCGGCGCGGCGACGACACCCAGCAGAGCCAATATGCCTCCCATCTTGCCGAGCGTCGTCCGCGATATGGCGTCGACGGCCCAGGCGGCATTGTTGCCATGCTCGGCAAGCGACGAGTTCAACTCCCTGACTCCTCCGAAAAATGCCATTGCGATGCCGGCCCATATCAGCGCGATTATGCTCTCGGCGATCATGCCTCCGAAAAATACTCCGCGGCCCTGCTTCTCGTGCTCTATGCAACGGGCCATAAGCGGCGACTGGGTGGCATGGAAGCCCGAGATGGCTCCACAGGCTATCGTAATGAAAAGGGTGGGTATGATCGGGAATGCCGACGCATTGTCCTTCATATTACCCAGGGTAGATGCGTTGAGTTCCGGCAACCGGTAGGGGCCGAAAAGAATAACCCCCAAGATCCCTAATGCCATGAACAGCAGCGCGGCGCCGAATATCGGATAGATACGGCCGATGATTTTGTCTATCGGCAACAGAGTGGCGATTATGTAATACACCAGTATGACCCCGATCCAGATAGAATTTTCCCAACCCGTGATGCTGCTCAACAGCCCCGCAGGCCCGAGGATAAACACAGCCCCGACAAGCACCATAAGGATTATAGTAAAATAACGCATGACCTGTTTAACGGTCATGCCGAGATATTTGCCTATTATTTCCGGCAGGCTGCCCCCCCGGTTTTCAACCGATATCATTCCTGCGAGGTAGTCATGCGTAGCTCCCATGAATATTCCTCCGAGCGTGATCCATAAAAACGCTACCGGCCCGTATGTGGCTCCCAATACAGCGCCGAATATGGGGCCGAGTCCGGCTATGTTCAGCAACTGGATCAGGAAAGTACGCCATTTGGGCATCGGCACATAATCCACTCCGTCGAAATGCGTACGGCACGGGGTAGGCCTGTCACGGTCGGCGCCGAAGCAACGTTCCACATATTTCCCGTAGGTGAAATACGACACCACCAAAAGGGTTATGCAAACAAGGAATGTTATCATACAGGTAAAGGCGTTATACTCCGCGCGAAGGTACTCATTTTTTGCGGAAAATCCCCAACGCCCGGCCAAAAATGCATCTGAAAACCCTTCCGGCCCTCACTCCCGGCTCGCCGCTTCCGGGGTATTGCGCAGGGTGGTCAATCGCTGTCAACCTATTGTTATATGGCGCGAATTTTCGCCCGTGATATTTATATGAATACGCAGGACATCATCAGGCAGAAGCTCCTCCACCTTTTCGGGCCACTCCACAAGGCACAACCCACCACCATAGAAATACTCCTCGTAACCCATGTCGAAAGCCTCACGGAGGTCGTCTATGCGGTAAAAATCGAAGTGGAACACCCCCCGGCCATCCGCAGCGAGATAATGGTTCACAAGCGCAAACGTAGGACTCGTAACCGGATCCGTAACCCCCAGGCGCGCCGCGAGTTCACGGATCAACGTGGTCTTGCCCGCACCCATGGGCCCGTAAAACGCAACGACACTCCTTCCCTCCAATGCCTCCAAAATAGCTCCCGCCGCAACTCCCAATTCAATCTCAGACCCGACAATAATCTCCCTGACCATACCATCCCGAATTTTATAACAAATATATACCCGACCCGATATATGTGCAGCCTCGAACTGCCGCTTTTTTGAGGAAAAAGCGGCGCAAAAACCTTCAATCCTTACTTCGCTCTGATTTACAGCAGTTAGTTGACAGGCAGGAAAGCCTTGTGGGAACAGATAAAAAGGCTTTCCTGCCTGTCAACTAACTGCTACAGGTCGGAGTAAAGTAATAATTAAAGTTCTTTGGGCGACTTTCTCGAAAGAAAGTCGCAGTCGAAGATTGCACATATATCGGGTCGGGTATATATTGTCTTATTTGAGGGCGGTTGTTATCTGGTCCATTGTGTATGTATTCTGGACGGTGAAGTTTCCGCTCCGGGTACGGCAAAGTGATGAGAGGTATGCCCCGCAGCCCAGTGCCTGGCCCAGTTCCATTGCTATCGAGCGGACGTAGGTGCCTTTGCTGCAGGCGATGCGGACCTCCGCCAGAGGCGGTTCCCACTTCAGTATGTCCATCGAGTGGATGGTGATGAGCGACTGGCGTAGCGCCACCTCGCTGCCTTCGCGTGCATACTCGTAGCTGCGGCGGCCGTCGATCATTTTGGCTGAGTAGACGGGCGGGGTCTGGAGTCTTTCGCCGCACAGCGACGCGAGGGCCGTCTCCACGTCTCCACGGGTGATGTGTTCCCACGGATAGCGGGCGTCCACCGGGTGTTCCATGTCGAAACTCGGCGTAGTGGCCCCTATGGTGATTCCGGCCACATACTCTTTCTCTTCAGCCTGCAACGACTCGACCATTTTGGTAGCTTTGCCGATGCAAACGATCAGCACCCCTGTGGCGAGGGGGTCGAGTGTGCCGGCGTGGCCCACTTTTATTTTCCTGTGTCCCATGCGGCCCAACAACGCCTTGACCCGGCGCACGACGTCGGTCGAGGTCCATCCCAAAGGCTTGTCCACCGGGATTATCACCCCTGCGGCAAAATCGGAGTCTTTCGAAAATATGTTTTCCAATGTCTTCTTATCCGGCAAAATGTAACGTCATCGCCAGTATGCCGGCTCCTACGCAATACACTGCAAACCAGATCAGTTTGCCACGGTTTACGATACGGATCATAGCCCGGCAGGCAAGCGTGCCCACTGCGAACGCCGTGACGAATCCGGCGATTATATTCGCTGCCGGTATGCCGTTTGAAAATTCGCCCTTCATAACATCGAGAAGGTTCATGCCGATAATTGGGATCAGCACCATCAGGAATGAGAACTTGGCGGCTTCTTCGCGTTTGACTCCCTGCAAAAGCGCTGCCGAGATGGTGGCTCCCGACCGCGAAAGCCCTGGCAGGGCGGCGAATGCCTGTGCGATGCCTATTATGAAAGCGCTACGCGGTGTGACAGGTTTGTGGCGTGGCTTAGAAAAATGGGTGAAGGTCAACAGGATAGCCGTAACGAACAGCATGGCGCCTACCAACAACATATTACCCGTATAGAGCCCTTCGACCTGATCCTTGAAAAACAGTCCGACGAACAGTATGGGGACCATCGAGACAGCTATATTGATCGCAAAGATCGTCTCCTCGTTGAGCCTGAATTGGAAAACGCCCTTGAATATCTTACACAACTCCCTGAAAAATACAACGATGGTACTCAATACCGTCCCCGCGTGCACGGCGATTGTGAAACTGAGGTTACTCGGCTCTTCTATCCCGAACAAATGATTTGCCAGCTCCAGATGCCCGCTGCTGCTCACCGGTAAAAACTCCGTGAGGCCTTGTATAACCCCGAGCACAATCGCTTCCCATAACTCCATAATATCTGTTTGTTAATTGGTTACAAAATAAGTAATGTTCAACAATTATTGTGATATTCCAGGGACTATGATTTTTTGTTTATCAATAATTATTTCACATTACTAAATCTCCGGCCTCTCCAAGTCTCTGGCAGCCCCTCGTCCGCCCGTGCGGATACAATGTCCGCCAGCCTTTTTCCGTATCTTCCGCCGGCCCTGCGCAAGACTGCCCGGCATTATCTCCTCCTCCCCGTGTATCGCCTGCCCTCCACTCTTCCGCCCCCGTGTATCGCCCGTCTCTACTCTTCCGCCCCGTGTATTATCGCCTGCCCTCTACTCCTTCGCCCTCGTGTTACTGATTGCCTTCCTTGTCACGGGAGATCACCCCTTGGGTTTATGCATGATGGCAAAGATCTCGAACGCAAACCCTCCCAGCACCAGTATCGGGGCGAGTGTGATGCGGCGGAAACTGAACATGTCGTAATTGAACTCCGTGGCGGGGTTTTCGCTGCCGCCGCCGCTCATTAGCACGAATCCCAACACGATGATCGCAAATCCGGTCAGCATATATAGATAGTTGCGTTTGTCCAACGCCATCCGCGCCTCTTTCTTATCCGATTCGGCTGCATGTGTAGCCTGTGAGGCGGATTGCCGTACGGAAGCGGCCGGTTTATTTTTACTTTTAGCCTGTGCCATGGTTCTTATTCCCTCTAATAAAGGTGTATCTGCGACGAGCGCATGCGTATGAATTTACCGACCGCAAAGGTAGTAAATAATACTGAAATCAGCACACCGCAGATCAGCATGCTCCCCAATATGGCTGCCACGAGCAGTGTGCCGGTGGTGAATTTGAGCTCCGGGAGCCCCTCCTGGAGGCCTGCGACCATCGCCACGAACATCACTCCGGCGATAAGCGCAGCGTAAAGGCCCTGCCGTACACTGGCGGCGAGGAACGGGCGCATGATGTAGCCACGTGTGGCGCCTACCAGCTTCATCGTGTTGATTATGTATCGTTTGGCGAATATAGAGATACGTATGGTATTGTTGAGCAGAATAAGCGTGATTACCAGCAGGGCGCCTCCGAAAAGCAACAGTATCAGATTGAATTTGTTGATGTTGGTTGTTATCTGCTCGATCACGCCCCGTTGGTAGAGCACCTCGTCGACCCCTTCGCGCAACATTATGAGGCTGTCGATACGCGAGATGCTCTCCACCCCCGAATAGGCGGCCCGTATGTTGAGTTCATAGAAATCGGGCAGGGGGTTTCCTTTCAGCATCTCCGGGAAATCGCTACCGGTATACTCCACGAACTCCTTCGCGGCTTCATCCCTGGTAACGAACCTGCTTTTGCGGACAGGCTCCATCGAAGCGAGGTACTTGCCCACTTCGGCCACCTCGGACTGTGTGGCCCCGTCCTTGAGCATGACATAAACGGTGATACTCTCCTTCATGCGTTCCGTGGCGGCCAACGCATTTAGTATCAGATATCCCACCGATCCCAGCAGGAAAAGGACCATGGCTATGCTCACCGTGGAAATAATAAACGAATTGCGCACCTTGCGCCTTATGCCTTTCGTACTCTCTGGTTTCATCTTCTTTTGCGAATTGAGGAAGACGCACAGCGTCTTCTGGCATTATTTTGCTCCGGGACAAAGTCGTCCCGGACGAACGGACGCATAGCACCTCTTAAACAGGTTCTTAATGCTACTTTACTTTTAACTTGCCTTGACGCGCGGATATGGCCTCCGCGTGGTTGAGTGAGAGAGTCATTTATAAATGCGAATTAAGAGTTAAATGAATATTTGAAAGGCTTTTAACTTGCTGTTTATCAGCCTTATGGACTTTGCTTGCAAAGTTCACAGCCCGCAGTCACCCCAAGCGGAGGGCTGATCGCGCGCCTCCGGCTTCGATTTACGCCCACCGCTGGCTGCGGACTGAAAACAGAAATTCTGTAATTATTGGCGGCAATTCACTTATATGCAATAAATTAATATACATGTTCGAATTTAATCCAGCTCTTAATTCGCATTATAAACGGGTTTATACGGGTTCTCTCGCTCAAAAACCGGCTTTCACTGACAGAGCGCGTGCCCATGCCCGAAAAAATTATCCTGCCGCTTATCTTTGCCCTGGCCTATGCCTTCCCCCGGCTTTCCTGGTTGCGGCGGTAGGCCCGCACCCAATCCTTGAACTGGCGGCCGCGGTCTTCGTAGTTCTTAAACAGGTCGAAACTCGCACAGGCCGGGGACAGTAATACAACATCGCCCTCTCCGGCAAGCGAAACAGCCGTATCCATAGCCTCCTCCAACGAATGGGTGTTGCGTATGGCTGGCACGACACCCGTGAAGTTGCTGATCAGCTTGGCATTGTTGACCCCCATACAGACCAGTGCTTTGACCTTTGTCCGGGCGAAATCCTTCAGCGGGGTGTAGTCGTTCCCCTTGTCGGTCCCTCCGGCGATCCACACCACCGGCCGGGTCATACTCTCCATCCCGTACCACACGGCATCGACGTTGGTCGCCTTCGAGTCGTTGATAAACGTCACGCCGCCTATTGTCTCCACATCTTCCAGGCGGTGTTCCACGCCGCCGAATGCCGCAAGCGTTTCGGCGATCACATCGTCGGGCACCCCCGCGGCCATCGCGGCCATCGAAGCGGCCATCGCGTTGCACGCATTGTGGTATCCGCGGATCCTGACCCTGTCGGCATCGAAGAAGAACTTGCGCGAATCGACCCTCATCCACAATTGCCCGTCCTTGACACACGCCCCGAAAGTGGTGGGGCACGACGTCACGCTGAACGGCAGTACTTTCATCCTCAATGCCCCCATGTCCTCGTAGTGAGATACTTCGCTCTTTGTTACCTGGTCGTCGGCGCAATAGATGAAATAGTCGCTCATGCGTTGGTTGCGGATGATTCGCAGTTTGCTGGCCGCGTAGTTTTCCATTTTGTAGTCGTAGCGGTCCAGGTGGTCGGGTGTGATATTCATCAACACCGCCACTTCCGCTTTGAAGTCGTACATGCCGTCCAACTGGAAGCTGCTTCTCTCCAGCACGTACCAGTCGTGTTTGCCTGTAGCCACACTGTATGCGAAACTCTTGCCGATGTTCCCACCCAGCGCCACGTTGTAGCCTGCCCGTTTCAGGATTTCGTAAGTCAGCGCCGTGGTTGTGGTCTTCCCGTTGGATCCTGTGATACAAATTTTTTTAGCGTCTGTGTATCGCCCCGCGAATTCGATCTCCGAGATGATCTTTATCCCGTTTTTACGTATCTCCCGAACCGTGGGCGCCGAATCAGGGATTCCCGGGCTTTTGACTACCAAGTCGGCAGTAAGAAGTTTTTCGATAGTATGTCCTCCCTCCTCGAAGGGGATTTCCCACACCAGCAGCTTCTCGCGGTAGCAGTCGGGAAGGGTTCCGAAATCGGAGAGGAAAACGTCCCATCCCTTGACTTTTCCCAATACGGCAGCCCCAAAACCGCTCTCTCCGCCACCCAATACAACAAGTCTTGCCATAAAAATATTCCTTATATTTTAATATATTTTAAACTTCCAACCCCGTCTTACACTCAGAGTAAAGTAATATCAAAAGACGCTGAGCGTCCGTCTGTATGCCTGCTTTTGCCCGAAGCAAAGTAATATCAAAAGACGCTGTGCGTCCGTCCGTACTACCGCACTTTTAGCGTCACGAGGGTCATTGCGGCCAGCAATATCTGTATGATCCAGAATCTGACCACTATTTTCGATTCGGGATAGCCGCCCTTTTGGTAATGGTGGTGCAGTGGTGACATCCTCAGTATCCGGCGTCCCTCGCCGTATTTGCGTTTGGTATACTTAAAATAGCCTACCTGAAGGATCACCGACAGGCTTTCCACAAAAAATACCCCGCATAACAGCGGTAACAGCAACTCCTTGCGGATCATCAGTGCGAATACGGCAATCACCCCGCCGATGGCCAGCGAACCCGTGTCGCCCATGAATACCTGCGCCGGGAAACAGTTGTACCATATAAACCCGATCAGCGCCCCGGTCATGGCCGCCGCAAAGACCACCAGTTCGCCGCTCTGCGGTATATACATTATATTAAGGTAGTCGGCATAGATCATATTGCCGCCCACATACGCCAACGCTCCCAGCACTACGATGATAAGCGCCGACACCCCCGCGGCAAGCCCGTCGAGCCCGTCGGTGAGGTTGGCGCCATTCGACACTGCGGTAATTATGCATGTCGCGATCAGGATGTATATGATCCATGTGAATACGTCGCCGCCTCGGCTGTCGTCCGGAACGAACCAACGGTAATCGAACTGGTTGTCCTTGACGAACGGGATGGTCGTTTTGGTGGTTTTCTCTGGCTGCGCGAGATACACCGGGCGTTGGTATCCGTTGTCGTTGATGAACTTAACCTCGGTTCCTGCCGCCGCTTTGTCGAGTTTCTCCCTCACCACTATATCTTGGTTGAAGCACATCACGCTCCCCACGATGAGTCCGAGTCCGACCTGCCCTACGATCTTGAATCGGCCATGGAGCCCGTCTTTGTTTTTGCGGAAAATTTTGATGTAGTCGTCGACGAACCCTATCGTACCCAGCCAGAGCACCGCGATGATCATCAGTTGTACATATATATTGGTCAGGTCGCATATCAGCAGTATCGGCACCAGCATCGACAGGATTATGATAAGGCCCCCCATGGTTGGCGTACCGCGCTTCTGGATTTGTCCTTCGAGCCCCAGGTTTCGTATCTCCTCGCCGATCTGCTTGCGTTGCAGCAGGTTGATGATCCGGCGCCCGAAGATGGTGCCGATCAACAACGCGACTATAACCGCTACCGACGCCCTGAACGACAGGTACTGGAACATGCCCATTCCCGGAAGGTCCGTATGTGACCTGAAATATTCTGCCAAATGATATATCATCTCCTCCTGCCTGCTTTACAGAGCCTGTCCGTACCTCGGGTTGAGACCGGGACAGACCCTTTTATATTATCTTGTTTGTCGTTACTTGCTGCTTTCGGATGCCCTCTTTTCCTTATCTTTTTTCGCCCGCCTGCGCTCGTCGAAGAGTTTCCACACCGACGCCGCGGCCACCGATAACATGATGGCCGCCGAGAACCAGAATGTCAGACCCGACATCTGTCCGAACCGGGGCGAGTCGAACCGGAACTCCACGGTGTGCTCACCCGCCGGAAGTGTCATGCCGCGCAATATGTAGTCGGCGCAAAAGTGCGGCGTCTCCACCCCGTCGACGTATGACTTCCATCCTTTATTATAATATATCTCGGAGAATACCGCCACGCATTCCGCCGGCGAATAGTATTTATAGACCAGGTAATTTGGCCTGTACTCCGTAAGTGCGATATGCGACAGGGTGTCGGAGGCGGGCAGGGTTTCGTACCCCGCGGGCAACATGGTTGCGAATCCGCCGCCAACTACCGCCGTTGTGCGAAGGTCGATCCTGCCCACGGCGTCGATCTCGGCGTCGGGGGTGCCGGCCGTAACCACGCCCGAAACGAACCATGCCGGACCGAAAGCCCCGTCGTTAACCTGCGCCACCGGTTCGCCGGATTGTTTGTCGGGCACGATAAAATACTTCGTGTCGAGCATGTCGTATACCGGCATGTACATCTTCGAAAGGTAGCGGTCGATCACGTCCTGGTAGCGGCGCATCTTGGCCCCGTGGTAGCCTCCCACCGAGCGGTGGAAGTACGACGTGGTGGCGTCGTTGAACGTGCTGACAGTCAGATTGGCCACACGGTATCCGAGTGTGGTGTCGGAGAGTATCTGCCTGTCGGCCTCCGACGGGCAGATCTCCGCCGATTGGGCCTCGACGAATTTGCTCTGGGGCAGGAACCTCATGTCTACCGGCACCAGGTCGAGGCATACCAGCCCCGCCAGCAACACCGCCAACCATGCCTTTTTGATCTTACCCGCGACGAATGCCCATACCAACGCGGCGGCAGCCAGCACCAGCCCCAGCGAGCGTAGAGAATCTCCGCGCAACATCGCCGCCCTCTCGCTATGCATTGCGGCGAGGATGTCGTCGGGAAGGCCCATCGCGGCATCCGACGGCCCGCTGAACGTGAACAGCGTCCCGCCCAACACCAGAAAAGCAAGCGCCACGCCCCCCGCCACGCAAACCGCCGTACGGAGCGCCTTCATAGCCCTCTTCCGGTCGACCTCGCCGTTCCACAACATGCCAAGCCCCAGGGCCGCCAGGAACGGGAGGCTCCATTGCAGGATGACCAGCGTCATCGACACCGTGCGGAATTTACTGTATCCCGGCAGGATGTCGAAGGCCAGCTCCGTGAACCACATCAGATGTCTGCCCCAGGCCAGCAGCAGCGCCACGACCGATATGGCAATGATCCACCACCGGTCGCGCCGCCCGACGAGCATCAGGGCCATGACGGCCAGGAAAATAATTACCGCACCTATATATGTAGGCCCTCCTGTGACGGGTTGGTCGCCCCAGTATCCCGGCAGGTGGGTGGCCATTCCGCGCGCATTGTAGCGCGACAGCACGCCGGCCACCTCGCCATCCGGCGCGAACCCCCCGTCGGAGGCCCCGCCCATAAGGTCGGGAATGAACATGTTGAAACTCTCGGTGCGGCCATAACTCCACGCCGTGGCGTAGTCTATGGCCAGGCCGCCGCCCTTTTCCGCGGAGGCGAGTTCCGACCCGCCGCGTATCGTGTCGCCCGAATGGAGGTTGACATACCACAGCGGTGCCAGGTTAGACCCCACAGCCAACGCACCCGCCAGCAGCAGCAACCCCGTGGCCTTGGCGAAATGACGGAACGGCTTATCTTTAACGGCATTGGCTATCGCCTGCCCCAGGCGCGCCAGAAACCGCCCCGAAGCGGGGAAATGCCCCTTCAGCGCCTGCACCAGTTCGTTGATCCAGAACGCTGCAGCCACAAGCAGGAAATAATATGTTATCTGCGGATGGTTGGCGCCGATTTCTATCGACGCGAAAAACGCGGTGTAGGCTGCTCCGACCCATATATTGCGTCGCACGGTATAGAATATCGCCCCCAGCATCAGCGGGGCATAGGCCAGGGCGACCATTTTCGTTATGTGCCCCGCGCCTATTATCAGCAACAGGTAGGTCGACAGCCCGTAGGCCAGCGACGGGGCTATCGATATCCACGGATTCACCCCCCACATGACAAGCATAAGGAAAAAGCCGGTCATGGCGATAAAGAGCAATGCCGCCGGCGAACCCAGGAACTCGAACACCTTTGTCAGGCGTTTTATGATTGCCGAGTCGTACTTCACCGAGATCAGGTAGGCCGGCATTCCGCCGAACATCGCTCCGGTCCAGTGGGGGTCTACGCCAAATTGCTGTTGCGATTCCACTATGTCGCGGCTCATGCCCCGGTATTGCTGTATGTCGTGCATGGGCAACACCCGCCCCTGGTACTGCGGGGCGAAATATAGCATCGCGGTCAACGCGAATACTATCAATGCCACTGCCTTGGGCAGGGCCTTAATCACTGGTTCGGGTAACTTCATATGTTAACAATGTTGGGAAACAGTTTCTGATTTTCCCATGGCAAATTTAAACAGTTTCTGAATTAAGTAATGTGAAATAATTATTGTGCCATTATTTGATATCTATTTTGAGATGTATTTTGATTTTGGATGAAGGAGCTTGGCGGGCCAAGTGACTGAGGGTAAAATTAAAATGCGCTCAAAATAGACTCAAAGAATGGCAGTAAAATATAAAAATAACATCACTTAAAAATGTGTCAATAATTATTGAACATTACTTAATTGTAATCCGTTCACATAAACAACCAATGTGCAAAGTAACAAAAAATTGTCGGGATAATCCCGGCATTGGTCCTTCACATGGAAGAATCTGTTCAAAACTTTTCAACAATATTCCTTTTCGCCCGTTGCGATGCGATGAAAACTCCACGGATTTGGCTACTTTTGTGGATCGAAACTTTCCACACGCTTATAATGACATCACTCAACGATATACAGAAGCCCGTAGAGAAGGATTACCTGCTTTATGAACGTAAACTCACGGAAATCCTCCATTGCGAGATCGACCACATCGCTTTGATGATCGACTATATATTGTCCAACCGGGGCAAGGGCATACGCCCGTTGCTTACGTTGCTTGCGGCGTCACACAGCAACAGGGGCGGGACGCTGGAGCCTCGCAGCCATATCGCGGCGGCGATGATCGAAATGGTGCATACCGCCTCGCTGGTCCACGACGACATAGTCGACGAGTCGTATATCCGCCGCGGTCAGCAGTCGGTTTTCGCACTGTGGCGGTCGAAGGCGGCGGTTATCATCGGGGACTACATGCTGTCGCGATGCCTGTCGGCGGGAATGAGGTCGGGGTACCACGATATGGCGGGTTACATAATGGAGGCGGTAAGCCAGTTGTGCGAGGGCGAACTGATCCAGGGCAGGCACAGCGAGACGCTCGACATGACGCGCGATATATACATGGATATTATACGCAAAAAAACGGCCTCGCTGATGGGGATTAGCAGCGGTGTGGGAGCCATGTCGGTGCACGCGCCTGCCGGTGAGACGGAGCGCATGAGGCTGTTCGGCGAGAATTTGGGGATGGCGTTCCAGATACGGGACGACATATTGGATTTCGCACCTTCGTCGCAAACGGGCAAGGAGCAGTGCAACGACCTGAAAGAACGCAAGATCACCCTGCCGCTTCTGGCGGTGCTGGAACAGGCCGGGGCCGGGGAGCGCCATTCGCTGCTGACGCGGTTGGCTGAGATACGCCAGGTGCCCTCCAATGCTGAATATCTGCGTTTGGCGGTAGAAGAGGGCGGCGGCCTGGAAGCTGCTGCGGTGGCGATGAACGAATATATCGAACGGGCCAGGGCTGTTATCGGGGGTTGCGTGACTTCGCCTGCTTCGGGGTCGCTGCAGATGCTTTGCGACTATATCGCAGGGCGTTGAGAAAACCGCTTTCCCCGGCAAACGCCCTCCAGATAAGGCGCCGTCGGATCCATATATCAAATATTTACGGTAAAATCAGGTTATTTATTGACCGGCAGGTGTGTAAGGGGCCTGGAATCGTAAAAATTTCCTACCTTTAGAAACTGTTTGGATTTGTTAACGAGATCATTTTATATAGTTAACAAATCCAAACAGCTTCTAAACAGACTCTGGATATATTACAGCCGTTTCACGACTCAAGATGAAGAGAATTACGATATTGCTTCTCGGCCTTGTGCTATTGGCCGGATGTGAAAAACGCAAGATTGCGGTAGAGAGCATTCCCGACCTGGCCCATGCCAGGGTCGGCGTGATGATAGGTTCGATATGCGACCAGTATCTCGAAAAGACCTTTCCCGAGGCCGAGGCGTTGCGCATGGATGTCGAATCGGACCTCTACCTGGCCCTGGACAACGGTAAGGTCGACGCGATGCTGATCGACGAGTCGAGCTATCTGGTAACCCGGGCCAGCAGCGGCAGGTACCGCTCGCTGGGCCGAAACTACACCGAGGAGATGGGTGTAGGTTTCCGCCATGGCGATCCTTTGCGCGAGCAGTTCAATACGTTCCTTGCCGGATTGCGTGCTGACGGGACTTACGACAGCATTCAGCACCGGTGGTTCGGAGGGGAAGCCAATCCCCGGATGCCCCGTTGGGACGACGTGCCGGCGGGACCGCCGCTCAAAATAGGCACCACGGGCACGTCGGCCGGATTTTCGCAGGTTACGGACGGTGTACTGGAAGGATTTGACGTGGAGATGCTCACACGTTTCGCCCGTTCTCTGGGACGGAAAGTGGAATTTCAATGCCTCTATTTCGGAGGATTGATAGCGGCTCTGGGTTCGGGCAGCGTCGACATAATATCTTCGGGGATAACGATCACAGAGGAGCGCTGCAAAACGGTGGCCTTTTCCGACTCCTATCTCACCAGCGGCAGCGTAACGTTGGTGCTGGCGGACAAGGGCCGGGGGGGTGAGGCCGGGGCGGGAGAGCCCCTTTACGGCAACCTCGGCGACGCCGCCAGGGCCAGCTTTGCGGTGATCACGGGCAATCTGCACGACAAATATGTGACGGAAAACATGCCCGGGGCCACTGTGATGCGCTACGACACATACACCGACGTGATGATGTCACTCGATTTGGGAAACAGCGATGTGGCATGCGTCGAAGGGGTGGTGTACGATGTGTCGCTCAGGCAGAAGAACCGCTACGAGGTTATAGGGACTCTTTTCGACGACCCTTACGGTGTGGGATTCAACAAGAAGGATGCTGCTCTGAGGGAGGATTTCAACCGTTTTCTGGCGGAGATGAAAGCCGGCGGGGAGTACGAAAAGATGCGCGAACGCTGGATCGACCATCTCGACACGGCGCGGATGCCTTCGTGGAGCGGCACGCTTGTGGGAAAAGCGCTCAGGGTGGGGTGTACGGGAGCTACCGGGGTATTCGATTTTGTTAAGGACGGGCGCAATTCCGGGTTCGATATCGAACTTTCGGAACGTTTCGGGCGTTATCTGGGACGTCCCGTTGAGTTTGTGATGATCAACTTCGGTGGGCTGATCGCCGCCCTGTCGTCGGGCAAGGTCGACATGATCATCTCCGCGATCACCATCACGGAAGAGCGTGCGAGACAAATTGCATTTTCCGATCCGTATTTCGTAAGCCAGTCGATAGCCATAGTCCTCAGGGAGCGTTATGCCAACGGTGGTACCGCGCCGTCGGGTACGGTGCGCGACGGCAGCGATGTGGCCACGGCCAGGATAGGTGCAATGACCGGTACCACGGGCGAAAAATTCATAAAAGATACATATCCCGATGCCGGCCTGCAGGTATTCGACGATGTCAACGACGCCATAATGTCGCTCACGGCGGGTAAGAGTGATTACGTGCTGACGATGTACACCACGGCGCTTACGGCGGCCAAAAAAGATAAGCGGCTCGTGGTGCTGCCCACGGAATATATCCGCGATCCGTCGTGCATAGCTTTCCGCAAGGGAAACGATGCGCTGAAGGGAGAGGTGGAAGCGGTGTTGGCGAAGATGAAGGCCGACGGGACGGTCGACGGGATAGTGGCACGCTGGATACGTCCCGACGGGTCGGATTACGAGATACTGCAGGTTCCCGAAGCCACCGAAGGCGAGCCGCTGCGTGTTGCCGTGGCCGCCAACCGCGAACCGATAAGTTTCATCGCCGGCGGGAAATTTTTGGGGATGGACTGCGAGCTGATACGGCGTATAGCCTATGAGTTGGGACGGCCCGTGGAATTCCACGATATGAAATTCTCGGCGCTTATCGCCGCCCTGGAGTCGGGACGGGCCGATGTGTCGTTTTTGACCTCGACGCCGGAGCGGGCGAAACGGATCGACTTCTCGGACAACTTTTTTACCAATCCGCAGGTTATGCTCACTTTCGCAGGCGGGATTCCGGACGGGGCGACGGCTGTGGGACGCGAAGGATGGTTACAAAGGGTGGGGCAGAGTTTTTACGACAACCTGATCCTGGAGAACCGTTATATGCTTGTACTAAAGGGGTTGTGGCAGACGGTGCTGATAACTTTTTTCGCCACGCTGTTAGGTACTGTTCTCGGCGGCGGGGTGTGCGCTTTGCGTATGAGCCGCCGAAGGATGCTCACGTCACTGGCCGGGGGATATATAAACCTGGTGCGCGGCACTCCGGTACTGGTGTTGCTGATGATACTGTTCTATATTGTGTTCGCCTCGTCGGGACTGAGCGCCACGTTCATCGCCATACTGACGTTCGCCCTGAACATGGCCGCCTATTCGAGCGAAATGTTCCGCACGGCGATCACGGGTGTCGACCGCGGCCAGAAAGAGGCTGGCATAGCGTTGGGTTTCACCAAGGTGCAGACGTTTATCCATATCATCATGCCGCAGGCCGTAAGGGGCGTGCTGCCGGTATATAAAGGCGAGGTGATCTCGATGCTGAAGATGACGTCGGTTGTCGGGTATATCGCCGTGGTCGACCTTACAAAAGCGTCGGATATAATACGTTCGCGCACTTTCGACGCTTTTTTTCCGCTGTTGCTGGTGGCAGTGATCTATTTTGTTATGGCGTGGCTGCTGGGAGTGGGACTGGATTGGCTTAACCGTAAAATCTTTGCTTCGAAATGATAGAGGTAGGACATTTGAGAAAGAGCTACGGCGACCTGGCGGTTCTCCGCGATGTGAACACTACGATAGGTGCCGGGGAGGTCATATCGGTGATAGGCCCTTCGGGAACGGGGAAGAGCACGTTCCTGCGTTGCCTGAACCTGCTGGACCGTCCGACGGGCGGCACTATCACGGTGGAAGGTGTCGACATACTGGCCAGGGGAGCCGACGTGCCGGCCATAAGGCGAAAGATGGGCATGGTGTTCCAGTCGTTCAACCTCTTCGAACACCTTACTGTGTTGGAGAATCTGACGATAGGCCCCATGAAGCTACTCGGCAAAAGCCGGGCGGAAGCGGAAGACCGGGGTCGCGAACTGTTGCGCACGGTAGGGTTGGCCGGCAAAGCGGAGAACTACCCGCGGCAGTTGTCGGGCGGACAGAAACAGCGTGTGGCCATAGCGCGGTGCCTGTCGATGGACCCTAAGATCATCCTTTTTGACGAGCCCACTTCGGCGCTCGACCCGACGATGGTCAGCGAGGTGCTTGGCGTGATACGTTCGCTGGCCCGTGAGGGGATGACGATGGTGATCGTGACCCACGAGATGGCGTTCGCCCGCGACGTGAGCACACGCATATTCTATATGGACGAGGGGATTGTATATGAAGAAGGCACCCCGCAGCAGATCTTCGAAAACCCGCAGAGGGAGAAGACGCGCGCGTTCATCAACCGCATCCGCACGATGCGATACGCCATAGCGGGCGTGGACTACGACCTGTATGCGCTTAATGCCGAGATAGAAGCATTCTGCGGCAAACACTTCCTCTCCCCGCAGCAACAGCACAACATATTACTGCTCACGGAGGAAGTTTTGCAGCTTGTGCCGCTGGACAATGGCGCTACGGTGACTCTGGATTTTTCGGAGAAGACTGGGCAGATAACGCTTGCCGTGGAATTGGATGATGCTACAGGGCCGGTGTTGGGCGAGGGCGCGGAGCCCGATATGATAAGTTTCTCGATCATCCGCGGGCTTACGCGTGATATTGCCGAAGAGGTGTATGACGGGAGACGCACAGTTACAATGACGCTCAGATGACTTTTTGTAATAATATGGCTCGCTGCAGGAACGAAAAAGAGACGCAAAGAACAGGAATGAGAAATTTTAACGGTTTCGGGGCCGCCGGACAGGAGTTGCGCATCCCGGATCCGGTCCACGGAGGTGGCACGTGGCAGGGCGGACGTACCGGTCGGCATGGGTGGTATTACTCGGCATATTCGATATAATGACATGATAAACAGACTAAAACATTCATTTTCGGCGAGGCTCAGTTTTTTCATTCTCGCAGTAAGTACGGCCATCTTCATGACCGCTTTCGGGGTATTTTACTATTTTTCATCGGAGTTGTTGGAAAAAAACGCCCGTATCAAGGCCGAGAATACCCTGGATATTATCAATCTCAAAATCGAGAAGGTGTTGCGGCGTGTCGACGTGGTCCCCGACAACCTGAAATGGATAGTCTCCGAGGGCAAGATGACACATCCCGACCAGGCGTATGATATAACCCGCCGCGTGCTCGAAACCAATCCGTATATATATGGTTGCGCCATAGCTTTCGAGCCGGACTACTTCAAGGAGAAGGGGCGCTACTTCTCGCCATACTCCTACCGTGACGGTGATTCGATCAGGTCGCTCCAGCTCGGGACCAAAGAGTATGATTACTTTGCCTGGGACTGGTATAAAATACCCAAAGAGCTGGGGTATTCCACGTGGAGCGACCCTTATTACGACGAGGGCGGCGGCGAGGGCATCATGTGCACCTACTCCTCGCCGATGTACGACCCGCAGGGACGCTTTATCGGTATCTTCACCGCCGACATAGGCCTCGACTGGCTCTCCGACCTGATCAACAAAATGAAACGCAGCGACCAGTCGTACACGTTCATGCTCGCCAAGGACGGAACATATATCGTGCACTACCTCAAGGAGCGCATCCTCAACCAAACCATATTTTCAGTAGGCCAGGGTATGGATAGCAACAGCCAGGTGCGCAGGATAGGCGAAGAGATGACCGCCGGGAAACGTGGCATGCTGACATTCGACAACGACGGCATGAAGTCGGACGCCTTTTTCGCACCGGTACCATACACACACTGGTCGCTGGGAATAGTCATCCCCCACGCCGAGGTGTATGAAGACCTGCACGATATAAACACGACGCTTACGGTGGTGATCGTCCTGGGACTGCTGGCGCTTTTCGTGGCGTGCCTGAATATCGTCGGCAGGCTTTCCAAACCTCTCGTGAAGTTCGCCTCGTCGGCCCGGGCCATCGCCAAAGGCGACTTCCAGGCCCAACTGCCGGCCATACACTCCAACGACGAGATGAAGGAACTCTCCGACTCGTTCGGATATATGCAATCCGAGTTGACAAATTATATCGCCGACCTGCAAGACACCACGTCGGCTAAGGAGAAGATCGAAAGCGAACTGCGCATCGCACGCGAGATACAGATGGGCATGATCCCCAAGATCTTCCCGCCGTTCCCCTCGCGCATGGAACTCGACCTGTACGCGGTGCTCAAACCGGCCAAGGAGGTGGGTGGCGACCTCTACGACTTCTTCCTCGACGGCGACAACCTCTATTTTGCGATAGGCGACGTCTCGGGCAAAGGGGTGCCCGCCTCGTTGTTCATGGCCGTGACCCGCAGCCTGTTCCGTTCGGTGGCCACCCACATACAGTCTCCTGCGTCGATAGTCTCGTCGCTGAACGCGTCGATATCCGAAAGCAACGACTCGAATATGTTTGTGACTATGTTCGTGGCCATACTGGACCTCCGTAACGGAACATTGCGGTACTGTAACGCCGGGCATAACCCGCCCGTGATGATCTCACCGCAGGGCGTGTGCTCGTTCATGGAGGTAATACCCAATATTCCGGTAGGCGTCATGGAGGGCTTCAGCTACCGTGAACAGCAAACAACACTCTCCGACGGCAGCTCCCTGGTGCTATACACCGATGGGGTCACCGAAGCGGAAAACAGCGGAAAAGAACTTTATGGCGAAGACCGGCTTATGAACCTGCTGACACGCAACGCCGGAGGATCGTCGCGCAAAATCGTCGAGACTATCGTCGACGATATCGACCTCCACGTAAAGGATAACACCCCGTCGGACGACATAACCCTTCTGGTCGTGCGCTACGACAAGGAACACGAGGTACGCAACGCGGCAAAAGAAATTCTGGTAATCGAAAACCGGATCGAGGAACTCGACCGCGTGGCAGTGTTCATCGAACAGATCGGCGAAAAGATGAGCCTTGCCCCCGCACTGGTCATGAACCTCAACCTCGTACTCGAAGAGGCCGTGTCGAACACAATACTATACGGATATAAAGGCCAGGAAAATAAAGAGTCCAAAAAAATCGAAGTCTCAGCCGGCCGCGAAGGAGACCTCCTCGTACTGTCGATAACCGACAGCGGACTCGAATTCAACCCGACACTCAAAAACGACCCCGACCTAAACCTGTCCGCAGAAGAAAGGCCGATAGGAGGACTGGGAATATACCTGATAAAAAACATAATGAACGAAGTGGAATACCAACGCATAAACGGAACAAACATATTCACAATGAAGAAAAAAATCACACAAAATAACCAATAATCCTACGTTTTCTTTATACAATCTTCGACCGCGACTTTTTTGAAAAAAAGTCGCCCAAAAAACTTCAATCATTACTTTGTTCCGACCTTACAGGTGTTTGGCTGTAGGCCGGAAGCCATTAAATATTAGCATGATCAAGAGGGCTTCCGGCCTACAGCCAAATACCTGCAAAATCAGAGTAAGGTAAGGATTAAAAGTTTTTGGCGCCGCTTTTTACAAAAAGCGGCAGTTGGAGGCTGCACAGAGAAAACGTAGGATTATCGGTGCGGGTTTGGGATATTTTAATTAAATTGTTATAAGTATGGAAATTACAGTAATTGAGGGTGATGTTACCACGATTGTTGTTGTGGGGCGTCTCGACACGGTTAATGCTTCGGAGTTTGAGAGCAGGGTTGCTCCGGTCCAGGGTGGTGCGATGCAGCATGTTGTTATGGACTGTTCGGGGTTGAGTTATATTAGCAGTTCGGGCCTGCGTCTTTTCCTTATGTTGCAGAAGTCTGCTCGTTTGAAATCTGGACGGCTGGTTATCAAGGGTATGCGTCCCGAGATCAAGGAGATCTTCGATATGACCGGTTTTACTGCTATGTTCGAGTTCGAGGCGTAGGTATATGGCTGCAGTCCGGCGGCAGTATTGGTGCGGGTAAATTGTATGGTTGCCGGCGGTACGTTTTGTGAGAGTCTGGTTGCAGGGGGGCGATGCTTTGGGCTTTCCAGGGGGGGTGTATCCGCCGGCCGGCATGGACAATTATGGATCCTGCCCGGTCTGGGGGCTTATAATGTTAAAACGATAGATAATGAAAGGATTAATGTTACGACTCAACTATTGGTCGACAATGCTGGCAGCGCTTGCCTGCGTCATGGTGGCAAGCGGATGCGGGCCCGGTGGCTCCAGTCAAAGGCCGGAGACGTTTGAAGAGATGGCCGATCCTACGGCCGACACTCTCGTCGACTGGTCGGGCGTGGCGGGTGGGCTTAATGTATCGTTCGCCCCGACCTCGGAACGCTATCCGCGCTCGGTGGCTCCGGGGATAGCGCCCGACGCCTCGTGCCGCCTTACCGGGTGGCGTGGCGAGAGGCTTTCGGCCCAGGTGCTGCTGTGGTCGGCGGAGGATGCGGGATATGTCGAGTGCCGGTTCCGCGATTTCAAGTCGGGCCGTGCCAGGATATCCGCGTCGGCTGCCAGGGCGCGTTTTGTTCGATATGTTATGACCGACGAGTTCGGCCCGGGGTGCGGCTACCGCAAGCCCGAGGACTTTGCGTCGTCGCTTTCGCCCGATATGCTCGACGATTTGGAGTGTTTTTTCGTCAAAGGCAAGGAAGTGCGTCCGGTGTGGATCACTATAGACGTACCCTCCGACACGCGGCCGGGTACGTATGAGGGTCGGTTGGATGTGGTGCCCGAACGTGGGAAGAAGCGTTCGCTGAAGATCTCGATAGAGGTGGCCGGCCAGACGCTGCCTCCCGCATCGGAGTGGGCCTACCATCTCGATTTGTGGCAGCACCCGGCGGCGGTGGCTCGTGCCGAAGGGCATGACCTGTGGAGCGACGCGCATTTCGATGCCATGCGCCGGGACATGAAACTGTTGGCCGATGCGGGCCAGAAAGTGATAACGACCACGCTGAATGTCGACCCTTGGAACAACCAGAGCTACGACGCCTATGCTGACATGATCGTCTGGACGAAGCATCCCGACGGGCGCTGGGGGTACGACTACACGATCTTCGACCGTTGGGTCGAAATGATGATGGAACTTGGGGTGAACCGCCAGATCAACTGCTATTCGATGCTGCCGTGGAACAACATGCTGCATTATGTCGACGCCTCGACGGGTAAATACGTCGACGTGAAGGCCGACCCCGGGACCGGTGATTTCTATGCCATGTGGAAACCGTTCCTTACCGATTTCGTCGCACACCTGCGTGAAAAGGGGTGGCTCTCGATAACCAACATCGCCATGGACGAACGCTCGCCCGAGGATATGCAGCACACCACCTCGTTTTTGGGCGAACATGTGCCTGAGTTGGGCATCGCGCTGGCCGACAACCACAAAAGTTATCTGAGATATCCTTACATAAAGGACATGTGCGTTGGGCTTGAGGCCCGGGTCGACTCTGCGGTGATCGAGTCGCGCCGCAGGGAGGGGCTGATAACGACATATTACGTCTGCTGCTCACACCCGTTCCCCAATTTGTTCACTTTCTCGTCGCCCGACGAGGCTACCTATGCGGCGTGGTATGCCGTGGCGTGCGGCTACGACGGCTTCCTGCGGTGGGCCTACAACTGCTGGACCGAGTACCCGCTGACCGACTCGCGTTTCCGCACCTGGCCCGCCGGGGATACATATGTGATCTACCCCGGAGCCCGCTCGTCGATACGTTTCGAGCGTCTTGTCGAGGGGGTGCAGGACGCTGAAAAGATACGCATCCTGCGCGAAAAATTCACGGCGGAGAACACGCCCGAATCGCTCTGCAAACTCCGTTTGCTCAACAAAACTGTCAAGGAATTCGCCACCGACAAACCATCGGAGAGCCCGTCGGAGATGCTCCGCCATGCTAAAGATCTGCTTGTGGAATTGTCCCGGTGACGATAATTTTCTCCATACTGCCACGGCCTCCGGCCGTGGCAGTATGGAGAAAATTATCGTTTTCTTTATACAATCTTCGACTGCGACTTTCTTTAACTTTGTTTTCCTCCTACTGGCGGGGCATAGCTTGCAAGCAATCTCTGCTCCCGCTGCGGGCGTCGGTTCGAGAAAGTCGCCCAAAAATTTTTAGTGGACACTAGTGCACAATTATAACACAACGGGTTTAGAAACTGTTTTTATACGGGGAATCTATTGAACCCCGTATAATTCGCCCTGGAACGTGTCGAGTTCTTCGAGCCGGCGTTCGAGCATCGAGAGCAACTGTTCGTTGCGGACCAATCCCCAACCGGAAGTGGCGTGGTAGCGCGGCGGGGCCTCGCCGGCGAAACGCTCCACCACAAGCGACGGGCGCAGGCGCTGCAAAACACCAATAAAAAAGTCGATATATTCGTCCAGTTCCCAAAAACGGTACTCTTCGGGATGCTCTGCGCAGTCGCGCTCCATGGCTGTCCCGCGGAAAATCTGCAACTGGTGGAACTTGACGGTCGTCAAAGGCAGCGTATTGATCATGCGGGTCTGCTCCAGCAACATTTCACGGCTTTCGCCGGGCAACCCAAGAATGAAGTGCGCCCCCGTGTTGAGTCCCCGCTCGCTTGTCATCTCCACAGCCCGGGCCGCGGTCTGGAAATCGTGACCCCGGTTTATGCGCTTCAACGTGGCGTCGTAGCACGACTCTATGCCATATTCCAGCGAAACATACCTCTCGCGCGCCAATTCAGCGAAGTAGTCGAGTTTCTCCTCGTCCACGCAATCGGGGCGCGTCCCGACAACTATCCCCGCCACCCGGGGATGGCGCAATGCTTCGCCATATATTTCACGCAAACGGTCGAGTGGAGCGTAAGTATTCGAGAACGACTGGAAATAGACCAGGTAGCGCTCAGCTTCGCGATACCGGCCCGCATGGAATTCTATTCCCTCGTCGATCTGCCGTGTAACTCCTTTCACCGGGACACAGTACGACGGCGTAAAGGCATCGTTATTACAGAAAGTACAGCCCCCCACGCCCGATGTACCGTCGCGGTTGGGGCACGTGAAACCCGCATTGACCGTCACTTTCTGGATACGGCGCCCGAAGCACCGGCGGAAATAACCGGAGTATGAGTTGAAACGGCGCCCGTCACCCCACGGGTATATGTTTTCGGCGGTTTTTCCAGACATCAATGATCACCTCCTGTTTTTTCTGCGGTCGACGAATTTTATCGGTTTGCGGCTGGTGTCGGGCATCGAGATCCTCCTCAGGTCTTCCGCCCGGCACACCTCGACGTCGGGAGCCACACGGATCCGGGCCCTGAAGCGGTCCTTAAGCTCCTTGACCACATCGAAATCCATAGAGGCGTCGACACCAACCTTCACCACCACACGGTCGTTGCCGCACTCGTCGTCCGACACCTCCAATATATAATTCTCGACATAAGGCACATTGTCCAGCACATCGAAGATCGCCGGCGGATAGAGCGTCGTGCCCTTGTATTTCACCATGTGGTTGAGCCGCCCGACTATCGGGCTGATACGCATCGTGGTGCGTCCGCACGCGCAGGGTTCGCCGTGGAAGCGGGCCAGGTCGCCGGTGCGGAACCTGACCAGGGGCATTCCTTCGACTCCCAGGGTGGTTATGACCAGTTCACCCGTCTCACCCTCAGCGACTGTACGCCCCCGCTCGTCGATCAATTCGCATATTATCAGCTCAGGGTGGTGGTGCCCGCCGCAACCGTGGCGGCACTCGGTGAAGGTCGTCGCCATCTCGGTTGAAGCATAGGTCGAATACAACTCCACATCCCATTTTTCGCGGATGCTTTGTCCCAGAAGATTGAACGAAAAATCCTGCTCGCGGATATTCTCGCCGATACACACCAGTTTGCGTATCGACGAACGGCGGTAATCTATGCCGTGCTCCTCGGCGTATTGTATCAGTTTGAGGATGAACGAAGGCACCACTATCGCGGCATTGGGCCCGATGCGCCGTATAGTGTCCCACTGCAACCCGGCCGCCCCGTTGCCTACCCTGATGATACTCGCCCCGAGTTTGCGTATCCCTAAAAAATACGCCAGACCGGCCATGAAACGCTTGTCGATGGTGGTCATCAACTGGAATATGTCGCCCCGGGCAGCCCCGGCGCACAGGAAAGATATCTGTTCGTTATACGCCAGCCTTTCCAGGTCGGCGTCGGTCATGGCAAACGTCACCGGATCGCCCAGGGTTCCCGAGGTGGTGATGTAGTCCACTACCTCCTCCCGGGGAACACACAAAAAATCGTCGTTATGCAGTTGCAGGTCGCGTTTTTCGGTGAAAGGCACCCCCCGCAGGTCATCCAGCGTCCTGATCCGGGCCGGGTCGATAGAATGCTCCGCGAACAGCCCCTTATAGAATGCCGAACGTGCTCCGGCATAAGAGATCGCTTCTCTCAGTTTTTCCTCCTGGAGAAGCCTTATCTCGCTCCGCGGCGCGTATTCTATCGTGGGAAAATTTTCCATAATTATATGTCGCCAATTACCCTGTCGGTCCGGATAGCATATCTTTCATCCGGCCCCGTCCGCGTGACCGACTCCAGCCACGGGATAAAACTGCGGTTCCAACCGGAGGCTTCACCCGCACCGCGGTGCGGGTCGATGCCGAAGCCGTGCCCCGGCTCGTCGTACAGCACAAGGCTGCTTGGCACACCCTTGGCATCCAGCGCCGACTTATAGCGTGTCGCATTGCGGTAGTCCACCGTGCGGTCGCCCTTACACTGCACCAGAAATACAGGCGGCATATCCTCCCTGACGTTCAACTCCAACGACATCATCCGCGCCAGGTCGGGCGAATAGGTGTGGGTAAGCAAATTACGGCGCGAACGCCGGTGCGCCACACCGTCTTCCATCGACACGACGGGATAGATCATAGCCACAAACGCCGGGCGTAACGACACCCGCGGTTCCACTCCCAAGCCAGACATAAAGTTGCGGTCGAAGTAAGTCGCGGCGGTACCCGCCAGATGGCCTCCCGCCGAAAATCCCATGACCCCCACCTTTTCGGGGTCGATGCCATACTCCGAAGCATTCTCCCGCACGATCTGTATGGCCCGCTGCAGGTCCTGTATCATAGCCGGGTAGTGGTTCCCATGAATCCCCACACGGTAGCGCAGGACGAAAGCCGTGATGCCGCAACTGTTGAGCCAACGGGCGATATCGTACCCCTCGCCCTTAATATCCAGATACATATAGCTACCACCCGGGCATACCACCACCGATACCCCGGTGTTGTTCGCCCCGGCCCGGAATACGGTCAGTTCCGAAAGCGCCATCTTAGGCGGGACTGGCCCGGGCCCCCACAACCCAACGGTCTGAGCCTGAGAAACCCCCGGAAACACAATCAATATCAGAAATATAAACAACCTCATCCCGGAATAATCAATCCAATAACTCCTTTACCTCCCCGGCAGACAAACTGCGATAAACCGCTCCGCCGGAGGCGGCAGCCCCGGCCGGAAATATTACCTCGAAATATTGCTCGTCATAAAACGAGAGTTTCGACTCCGTCCCCGGATTACACTCCAGGTAGACAACCTCCTCCGGACGGATATTCCGGGCCTGGCATATTTGCCGGGCAAGGCTCGCCCCGGCAGACGTGACCGACGTCCCGGTATTGTCCTGATAGAGTTCAGTCACTACGACTACCGTTCGGCCGTCTCTCGCGCTTGAGATCTTCAATCCGCACCTGGAAGGTTGGCCCCACTGTCCTTCGAATTCAAAAACCTCGTCGTAGTATCTCCCGGGGACTTTCATATATAATACGTTTACTTTGCGTTTACAATAATATTGCGGCCATGACCTCCATCGCGGGGAGAGTTCCTATGCCCTAAGGAAATTATCCCGGCGTTTATCTAAGAGTCTGTCTAAATTTCCTGTGGAAAGTATTGTAAGTTCTTCCGGGCCGCTTTTCGCGCGAAAATTTCGTTACATAGAACACCGCTATGCTCCTCTATTTTCACGCAAAAATCATCACCGGAATATACTTAAATCTTTTTCCACAGGGAAATTAGACAAACTCTGACAGGACTCAAACAAAGAAACCTGCGTCGCATACACCCCATCCCCGCCAGTGGTTACCGGCCTTAACGCGCACGCAAATTTAAGAAATTGTTTCCGAGAAACTGTTTAAATTTACACAGGAGAATATTTTTTGGGCTATCAGCCGCGAAGAACCGGGATAACGCCGCGCATTATGGCGCATCAACGGGATTATTCCCGCAGAAAAATTTCACAGGCCATAAATATCTTTCCGCCGGGTGCACCAACTCTGGAAAGCTTTCATTAGCTTTGTCTCCGTAAAATTCTTATTTCGTGCAGGCGGTGGTTTACAGCCCTGACAGGTCGGATTTCTGAACAACCGGTCGGCATATGCCGGACCGGTGCAAAAATATCGCGATGAAAAAGGTACGCTTCATATACAATCCGCGCTCAGGCGAAACAATCGTCGCCTATATGCTCGACGAGATCATAGCAATGTATCAGAAACGCGGCCTGACCATAGTGCCTTACCGGCTCTCTTTCGAACGCGACCCGTCGTGCGATATCATCGACGGACTCGACACGGAATATCACCATATCCTGATCGCAGGAGGAGACGGGACGGTCAACTTCGTTGTCAACATACTTATGAGCAACGGCATCGACCTGCCCGTGGCCGTACTTCCGACAGGCACGGCCAACGACTTCGCATCTATGCTGGGCATGCCCTCCGATATCCGCAAGGCATGCCGTAAGATTCTGGCCGGCGAAGTCCGCCGGGTGGATGTGGGTGATGTCAACGGCCGGTATTTTGTAAACATATTCAGTTGCGGGTTATTCACCGACGTGTCGCAGAAAACCCCCACGCTGCTTAAAAACACTTTCGGCAAACTGGCTTACTACGTGCGCGGCCTGAGCGAAATCCCTAAATTCCGCCCCATGCGTCTTACGATAACCTCCGACGGAGGCAATTTCGAGGGCAGTTCATTGATATTTTTCGTGTTCAATGGCCAAACGGCCGGCAAGATGCGAATATCCTACCTCTCACAAATCGACGACGGCTTGCTGGACGTCATAGTGGTGAAGGGTGACGACCCGGCTGTAGCGCTACAGGCAATGTTGCATTATTTTTCATTCTCGCGCAACAAAGGAGCCTATCCATCCGGAATCGTACACTTCCAGTGTAAGCAACTCACTGCAATTTCCGATACCGCCGAAACAACCGACATCGACGGACAAGCCGGACCGCAGTTCCCACTCGCAATCACATGCCACCAAGGGGCCCTGCAGGTAATATTCTCAAAATAAAAACATCGTTTTCTCTGTGCAGCCTCGAACTGCCGCTTTTTTACCTCCCTCCGTTATTTCCGCCCCGTGCCTACGGCACGACTACGGACTCCGGTCGATGAGCTCACCAGCCTCACGGCTGGTTCGGTTGAGGAAAAAGCGGCGCAAAAACCTTCAATCCATACCTTGCTCTGATTTATAGCAGTTAGTTTAGAGGCAGGAAAGCCTTTAGTTATAAGCATATAAGGAAGGCTTTCCTGCCTCTAAACTAACTGCTACAGGCCGAGTGAAGTAAGGATTAAATTTTGCACCGTAAAATAGTTGGTTGAAAAGATAGGCCTATATGGCCTACACGCCCGTGTAGGGCAGGTTGCCTCTCTTAACAATCCAATTCGAATCATAAAAACAATTTCAAATCGGCTTACTCAAAATGATGCATAATTCATTATTAATCAGTGTTTTGCAGGGGTGTTTCCGAATTTTTAGTGGACACTAATGATAATTGTGAATAAAATGCTGTTTGTCAGCATGTCCGGCCTTGACCTCCAGCCAAGGCCGGCAGTCCGCCGCCGCCCCATGCGGCGGGCTGCAACCCGTAAGGCTCGTTTTGGTCCTCCGCCGGCGGCAGACTGTAAGTGCAATAGTTAAATAACAGCGATATCGCAATCGTTATCTAAATGCACAACAGGTTCTCTAAGTTTTATGGATGTTTTATCGACTTAGATGGATCGACTTCATTTATCTGCATGTAATACGAATATTATCACAAACTTACAGCCGTTACACCACCTGCTTTTGACCATTATGCCTTGCCGGATGGATGGCGGTTATATCCACCACAAGATGCTGCAACTTCCTGCCCGTCTGCTCTGCCGTCGGCGGGTTCGTATCTTTACGGTCGCTGCATGGCGGCTGCGCAGGCGAGTAATGCGATTACCAACTCCTCGGTGTCGCACGAGCGCAGTTTTACCAGTGCCTTGTACAACAGGTTACGGGCAGCCTGTTCGGTTAGTTCCATGATACGGGATATCTCCTCATACTCCATGTCGTGCATAAAGCGCAGGTAGACAACCTCTTTCTGGCGTGTGGAGAGTTGAGCCATGAGCCTCTCGACACGCTCCCTGATGATGTGGCGCTCCTCCTGGTCGATTATCGAATCGTCGAGGCTGTAGGTGAAAGAGAAAGATGGCCGCACCTCGTCTATCCCCATGAGACGCGAGTCGGCCTTCAACTTATTTATGAAGAAATTCTTTATGCTACGGAACAGAAACGAACGCAACGTCAACGAGGAGCGTATCAGCGACGGATTGACATACAGCCTGACGAAGATATCCTGTATCGCATCGTCAGCCTGGTGCTTGTCCATGCCGCAACTCAATCCGTATGAGTAGAGCCCGGAATAGGATAGCCTGTATAAATCGGAAAAAGCCTCCTTTTCCCCATTTATAAAAGCATCCCATAATTCTGTTTCGCGGCCTGTCGTCATTTATAATGTCCCGGATTTAGGCGTGTTAGCTCTAATGGCAATGTTCGGATTTCGCGTTATTGCCTGTTTTCAAGGATACCTGTAGCATTTCACGTGGCCTCTGTTGCCTGCGTGGGAGCCTCCACGCCCACTCACACGCCACGCCGGATACTCCGCTTTCCTCTTCCATACACTGAATCTTCTCTTTGCCCGGCGCGGATTACCCGGCTCAGGGCCGTGGTTCCAACTCGCCGTGATCGTCCAGGTCGTCCAGGTCACTGATAGTGATAAATTCGTTGACCATCGTCCATTTGGCTTCGTCGTATCTCACCTCGGGTTTCCACGGGCGGAAACGGACGTTGACATACGTTTCGTCCATGTTTGCCGCCGTAGGGACCTGCCGCCAGCCATATATTTTGTGCTCCCTGTCACACAGCACGATAATCACCGGTTGGTCGAGTAACGGCCCGCAGACAAGTTCGTGCGTAGTGGCGTCCTGTCCGGTCAGGATGTCGTAATAGATCGTGTCGGAGCGCATGCCGGTGGCGATACGTTTCGTAAGGCGTCCCGCTATGGCGTCGTCCCACGAGGCAAGGCGCCAGTGCACCGTGTCGGCGTAGAACGAATAGGCGATAATGTCGTCGGCCAACGTCTCCGGGCCCTTGTTCTCCATCTGCAAATAGGGTGTTATGCGGAAAAGCTGGTTCATCTCCACCTTGCTGCACCCCGTCGCCAGCAACACCGTAAGGGCCAATATTGTAATAGTACGTTTCATTCAAAATGTTTTTCCAGGCCCGTCGGACCATTTCACCCTCCGGCTCCATCCCATGCTGCTACCCGCCTGTTCCCATCGCGACCCTCTTATCGTCCTGCGCCGCGTAGAACTTCCGGAGCATTGTCGACACGCTGTCGCCCGACACCGGATGGACCAGATCGGGAACCACCGCGCACAGCGGCCTGAGTACGAATTCGCGCTGCCCGATCAGCGGGTGCGGTATCGTAAGCCTGGGAGTGTCGACCACCCTGCCGCCGTAAAAAAGTATATCCATATCTATCGGTCGCGACCGGTAGACGCGTTCACCCGCCTCCACTCCACCACTCGTTCCTGCCTTTGTGTCGCCGCCCATCTCAGCATCCGTCTCCGCACCGCCACCCCTCCTGCGTCCCAGCCGCGTCTCTATATCCTGCAACGCGTCGAGCAACGCCTCGGGCTCCAGCTCCGTCTCGCACACCAGAACCTGATTCAAAAACTTCTCCCGGGCCTCGAAGCCCCACGCCTCAGACTCCATAACCGACGAGAAGCCGACCACCTCGCCCACCTGCTCCGCCACCATCCGCCGGGCCCGCTCCAGCGTCCGGGCCACATCACCCAGATTACCGCCCGTAAGTATAACCGCCCGTTCCATCACCATCAAATTATATGACTCCGCATCTTCCCGCCGCAACACCCGCGGGACTCACCCCGCGTTCCTGACGATCAGTTTGCTTACCACCAGCGCGAAATGGGCGAATATCAGCTTCGAGTTGCCGTTCTGCGACAGTTGCGCAATGGCCAGTTCGATCTCCCTGACGAGTTGCTCTATATTATGGTTGCCTATATATGGTGCGAATTTACGGCAAAATCCCAACTCCTCGCCCCAAAGGTACGAAATATCGTCCATACCGGCGTTAAGCATATAGCTGTTGCGCAACAATCCCACCGAATATGCCAGGAAGCGTTTCTGCTCCTCGCGGTTCATCGAAGCGGCGTTCTCGGCCCACTCCAGCAGTTCCAGGTGCTTATCGTTGTAACTAAGCCTCATAAGTTCCACAAACAGGGCGAACATCTCGCCGCTGCCCCCCTCGCCCGACAGATGCCTGCGGGCTACGACCAGATCGCCCCCGCTCAGGCGCGCCGCCTGCCGTGCACGGGCCGCATCGACCCCCTCGGCAGACTCCAGATGGGAGGCCAGCGCCACGGGGGCGATCCTGCCCACACTCACCTCCTGCGTACGCGACAAAATGGTCGGCAACAACTTCGACGGGGCCTGCGACACGAGCAGGAACAACGTCCCGTCCCACGGCTCCTCCAATATCTTCAACAACGTGTTGGCCGCCCCCTCGCGCATCTTCTCCGGCAGCCATATGATCACCACCTTATAGCGGGCCTCGAACGCCTTGAACGACATCTTGCGGATTATCTCGTCGGCGTCGGCCTGCGAGATCAACCCCTGCTGGTTCTCCATATCGAGAGCCTCGTACCACCGCTGCTCATCGAAATATCCCCCCGTCGCGGCGACCGTTTCGCGCCATTGGCCCAGGTAAAAGTCGACCGCGGGCTTGCCCTGTCCCGCCGCTTTCACCGGGAAAAGAAAATGGAGGTCGGGATGCTGCAACGACGCCATCTTGTGGCACGACGGACACTCGCCGCACGAATCCCCATCCCTCGTCCCGGTGCAGTTGACATACTGCGCATAAGCCAAAGCCAACGGCAACGGCCCGCAACCCGCATCGCCACTCAGCAACTGGGCATGACTGACCCGTCCCGCGTCGACACCGCGCCGGAGATGAGCCTTCAACTCCCCATGACCTATAATATCCGCAAACCGCATAATAACATACTTTTCTCCGGCAGCCTTCGACCGCGACTTTTTTGAAAAAAAGTCGCCCAAAAAACTTCAATCATTACTTTGCCGCGACCTTATAGTTCTTAGGTTATGGGCTGGGAGCCCTTAGTTATCAGTGCTATTAGAAGGGCTCCCAACCCATAACCTAAGAACTGCAAAATCAGAGCAAGGTCAGGACTAAAGGTTTTTGCGCCGCTTTTTGACGTGGTCTTCCTCCTTCTCTCTCGGCAGAGTCGGAACAAGTTCCACTCTGCCCTCGCTCGGGCGTCGGTTCCTCAAAAAAGCGGCAGTTGAATACTGCCCGGATAATAGTATTTACCGGCGGCCGGTGGAGCCGAATCCGCCGTCGCCTCGTGTTGTTGCCGACAGTTCGTCGGTGAGGCTCCACGATATGGGTGTTGTTGGGGCCATCAGCAGTTGTGCGATGCGTTCGCCGGGGGTGAGGAAGAATTCGTTTTCCGAGAGGTTGACCAGTATCACCATTATTTCGCCGCGATAGTCTGAGTCGATTGTTCCGGGCGAGTTCAAGACCGTTATGCCGTGCTTGACCGCCAGTCCGCTGCGCGGCCGCACTTCCATCTGGTAACCGGAGGGTATCTCAACAAAAAGCCCTGTCGGGATTACCGCCCTTCCCAGCGGCTTTATCTTTACCGGTTCGGTGAGGTTGGCCCTGAGGTCCATCGCCGCCGAATTTATCGTTGCATATTCCGGCAGGTCGAATTGCGAATTGTTTATCACCCTTACTACCATAATTTCATCGTTTTTTAAAAATTGACATCACAATCGCGCCGGCGTCTATCTTTTCGCGCCGGACTATATATAATGCAAAAAACGCAACCAGCGACAAATTTAGTACATATTTTGGAATATCTGTCAGCATCGAGGTTAAAAATCCGCAACAGTATATCACTATGCAAAGCACTGTGTAGGTGCCTATGGCGCGTATATCGTAAGGTATCGGGTAGTGTCTGCGGTTAAGGTAGTAACTAACTGCCACCATCGCCATTTCGCATAGCGTGCGGGCTATGGCGGCGCCGAAATAACCCAGGCGCGGGACCAGGAGTATGTTGAAGACGATAGTGAAAACGAGCCCCGTGCAGGTCACCACCAGCGCGAAATGTGTCGCCCCCGACTTCTTGTACCAGAACGAGAGGTTGAAGACCACCCCCGACAGGATGTTTCCCAACAACACCACCGGCAGGATATACATTCCTCCGCGGAAGTCGGGGCCCACTATATAGGCGAACAGGTCGGCGAAAAGGGCTATACCCAGCGATATGACCAGCGAAAATATGATGTAATATTTCAGTGCCGATGCGTTGGCCTTCACGAAGTCCTCCCTGGCGAAACCCGAAAGGAAGAACGGCTCGGCGGCCTGGCGGTACATCTGCGTGAAGAGCGTCAGCACCATGCCGATCTTGAGTATCGCACCGTAGATGCCCAGGGCGCTGAGGGCCATATCGGCGGGCATCAGCCAGGCTATCATCTGGCGGTCGATGAATTCGTTGGCCGTCCCGGCTATGCCGCTCAACAGCAGCGGTAGCGAAAACAGGGCCATCTGCCGGAGCAGCTTGCCGTCGATGCTCAGCCACGTTCCGCGGCAGGTGGGTATAAGTGCGGCGAGGGTCACCATGCTCGCTATGAGGTTGGCCACGAAGGCGTATCCCGCGCCGTAGTGCGGATCGTAGAGCGACGCCCAGAATCCGCCCCCCGAGGCAAGCGCGGGCAACGCACTATAGAGGAACACGCACGCCGCGACATTGACCACTACCGACAGCGAACGCAGCGCGACGTAGGTCGCCGCGCGGTTCTGCTCCCTGAGGCGGGCGAAGGGGATGGCCATGAATGTGTCGAGGGCGATCAGCGTCCCGATTGTCCAGACATACGACGGCTGGTCGGCGTAACCTATGGCCGAGGCTATGCTGTCGTTGAACAGCAGCACCAGGCCCAGAAACAGTGCAGCCGCCGCGCTCACCGCTCCCCATGCCGTGGAAAATATGCGGCGCTTCGACGCCTCGTCGGCCGCTTTTCCCGCGAAACGGAAGTAGCCTGTCTCCATGCCGAAGGTCAAAACCACCAGCGCGAACGGTATCAGGGCGTACATGTATGTGTATACGCCGTACTCCCCGGTGGAGAGTATACGCGTGAGGTATGGGGATAGCAGGTAGTTCAAAAACCGCATCAGTATGGTGCTGATGCCGTATATTGCGGTTTGTCCTGCGAGTTTTCTGAGCATTCTCACTTCTAATTTGCGCAAAGGTACGAAGAAAGCGGTCAAGAGTCTGTCTAAAAATGTTCACAATGGAATATTATGCTTTTTTTGTGCTTTTTTGTGCCGGATGCGGGCGCAAGCGTTTATGCCAACACGCCCTGAATCCATGCCGCTATTACGTGCAGGGGCATGTCAGAAAACACAAGGCGCCCGCCCGCCGAAGCAGTATTGAAGGTCTGCCTAATTTTCCGATGGAAATATGGTGAAAGGTGAGGGCAGAGCGTCGAATTTGTTCGAAAGCTATGCCGAGCCGCATCCCATATTCTTCAAATATAGTGAAAGCCGAGGGCAATCGTGAAAGCTTGCTTTCAAAAGATTGCCAAGGCGCACCCTATATTGTAAGAAACTGTTTAAATTTCCTATGGAAAGTATTATAAGTTCTTCCGGGCCACTTTTCGCGTGAAAGTTTCGTTACATATAACACCGCGATGCGCCTCTGTTTTCACGCAGAAATCATCACCGGAATATACTTAAATCTTTTTCCATAGGAAAATTAAACAGTTTCTAAAATAGTTGCGAATTATTTTCAGGGTTATCTTACGCGAAAATCGAGGAGCATGGCGGGGCTATGTAACGGGATTTTCGGGGGAAAAGAGGCCAAAAAGAAACGACAAATGTTTTCCGTGGGAAATTCAGACAGACTCTGAAACCGGTTTGGAAGGATTTATAATATTTTGCATGGGAGATTTAAACAGGTTTTTAGACAATTTCTTCGTACTTTTGTGTCGGTGCCGTTCCTGCAAGCCTTCGTGCCACGGGCGGGTTGCCAAATATGCGCCCCGGGGCTGTGCAGGGGTGAAAAATACACGGATGAAAATATTTACTTATACGCTTATTTATATTGCCGCCATTGCCGGGCCGCTCTGCCGGGGGGCGGAGGGTGGCGCTGTTGTTGCGGCCAATGGCGCTCCGGCCGCTGTTACGTTGCACGAGGGCTGGCGGATGTGCCAGGCGAGGGTGGGGGTGTGGCACATGGCGACGGTGCCGGGAGTGGTTCACACCGACCTTATGGAGGCCGGGATCATCGAAGACCCTTTCACGGGGCTTAACGAACGCGGCGTGCAGTGGATCGACAAGGAGGACTGGATCTATGTGACGAGGTTCGATGCCCCGGACAACATCTTCGAAAAAAACAACATACGACTTACATTCAAGGGTCTCGACACCTATGCCGACGTCGATCTCAACGGTGAGAGGATCATCTCGGCCGACAATATGTTCCGCGAGTGGCGGGCCGGTGTCAAGGGGGTGCTCAAGCACAAAGGCAATGTCCTGATGATCACATTCCGTTCGCCAATCCGCGAGGTGATGCCCCTGTGGGAGGCGTTGCCGTTCCGCTACCGCGGGTCGAACGACCAGTCGCACAACGGCGGGGTGTTCGACCGCGAATTGAGCGTCTTCACGCGTAAGGCGGGATACCACTACGGCTGGGACTGGGGCCCGCGCCTTGTGACATCGGGTATCTGGCGCCCGGTGCTGCTCGAAGGCTGGGACGGGGCGCGCATCGACGATGTGCACATCATACAGCGAAATGTCACTGCAAGGTCGGCATCGCTGGTTTTTGCCGTGGAGGCGCTGTCGGACGGGCCTGTAGCCGGGGTACAGCTCACGGTCACGGAACGCGGCTCGGGCCGCGCGCTCGCCCGGGCGACGGTCGACCTTCAGACGGGACTCAACCGCGCTGAGGTGCCGGTCACGATCCGCAATCCGCGTCTATGGTGGAGCAACGGCCTGGGCGAGCAACACCTCTACGATTTCGAGGTAACGCTGTCATCCGCTGACAGGGAGATAGACAGCCGCCGCCAGCGTACGGGCCTGCGGTCGTTGAAACTGGTGCGGCAACCCGACGCGGCGGGCGAGAGTTTTTATTTCGAGTTGAACGGCATACCTGTTTTTGCGAAAGGGGCCAACTATATCCCGTGCGACAACTTCCTGCCGCGGGTCGGCGATTCTACCTACCGGCGTGTGGTGGGCGACGCCGCGGCGGCCAACATGAACATGCTGCGCGTCTGGGGCGGCGGGGTGTACGAGGACGACGCGTTCTACGACCTGTGCGACCGGCTCGGGATCATGGTCTGGCAGGACTTCATGTTCTCGTGCAGCGTCTACCCGGCCAGCGGCCACATGCTCGAAAACATACGCCGCGAGGCCGTCGACAACGTGAGGCGGCTGAGGAACCACCCGTCGATAGCGCTGTGGTGCGGCAACAACGAGTGCCTCGAAGCGTGGTTCCACTGGGGATGGAAACGCCGGTATGAGGATCAGAACCAACAGTATGCCGACACGGTGTGGCAGCAGTTCCGCGACCAGTATTTCAAGGTATTGCCCCAAGTGGTGGCGCAGCACGACCCGATGGGTTACTACACCCCATCTTCGCCTTTCGCGGGCGAGGACGGACGGCGCGACCCGGGCTACGGCGACGCCCACTTCTGGGGGGTGTGGCACGGGCGGCAGCCTACGTCAGATTATAACAAGGTGCGGAGCCGTTTTTTCAGCGAGTACGGTTTCCAGTCGTTCCCCGAATTTTCCACCGTACGGCGTTACGCCCCGAGTCCCGGGGAGTGGGACACGGCCTCGGAGACCATGCTGTGGCATCAGCGCGGAGGCAGGCATGCCAACTCGCTGATAAACACATATCTCAAAGCCGAATACGGCACCCCGTGCGACTTCCGGTCGATGCTCTACATGACTCATCTGTTGCAGGGCGACGCTGTGAGGACGGCTATCGAAGCACACCGCCGCGACATGCCCTCATGTATGGGAAGCCTCTATTGGCAGTTGAACGACTGCTGGCCCGTGGCTTCGTGGTCGGGGCGCGACTGTTACGGGCGGTGGAAGGCGTTGCACTATTTTGCGCGCAAGGCCTTCGATGATGTGCTGGTGTCACCTGTCGCCGGAGGCGACACGTTGGAGGTATTCGTCGTGAGCGACCGCCGCCGGAGTTTCGATGCCCGGCTGACGCTACGGACAGTGACGATGGACGGCCGCGAGGTGTGGCAACGGAGTGTTGCTGTGAAGGTGCCCTCCAATGGCAGCCACCGCCATTTGTCGGTGCCGCTTGAGGAGTTGCTCCACGGACACGGGTGCGGCGGGGCGGTGGTGGAGGTCTCTTTGGTCGAAAACAAGGGCAGGGAGTACACCAATATTTACTACCCGGCCCTGCATAAGGATATGAACTACCCGGCGGCTGAAGTCGGCGTCGAACTGGAGGCTGCCCAAGGGGGAGCGGTTGCCGTTCTGTCGTGCGATGTGTTCGCCCGCGGAGTGTGCCTCTCGTCGGACGGGGGGGAGTGCGCCTTCAGCGACAACTACTTCGACCTGCTGCCGGGACGTGCGGTAAGGGTGAGGATCGGGACGACCCTCGACGTGGCCACGCTCCGGGAACGGCTGCGCGTGGCGACACTTGACCAGGCGCGGACGCACAGCGTCTTTTGACATTACTTTATTATGAATTAGATTTTAAACGGCCGCACAGCACTTCCCAAAGGTTTTTAGGCGACTTTTTCAAGGAAGAAATCGCAGTCAGTTAAATTACAACAGATACCCATAAGACCAAACAACCAAACCCATGATAACTATGAAACGTAACTTTTCTATTTTGCTGGTGTCGGCAATAGCCGGCGCCATGACCCTTACGCTCGTCTCATGCGGCGGGGGCGATCATACCGTGTCGGGCCGCATCGCGGGGCTGGACAATGACACCATTTTCGTAGAGTGGATGACCCTGACCGGAATGGTACAGCGCGCAGAGCTGAATACCGACACCGTTATCGCTTCGTCGGGCCGTTTTGTGTACGACCTCGACGTTGTGGAGCCAACCATAATATGTATCGAGCCCGCCTCGCTTGTCAAACGCAACGCTAACGGAAGTAAAATGCAGTCGTTGGCCAGGATGGCTATGCTGATGGTAAAACCCGGCGAAAAGATCAGGGTTAAAGGCAGCGTTGAGCCGGACTATCTGGTTTACACTGCCGAAGGTTCCGCGTTCAGCGTTGAAAATTCGGCTCACCGCCTCGCATACCGCACCGAATCTATGAAGTACGACTCGGTGCAGCGGGCAATAAACGCATATTATTCTCCCGGCTCGGTCATGCCTGCCGTCGAGCGCGACTCGCTGGTGAAGATGCTCTCCGATGAGGGAGAAAAGGTGTTTGCCGCCCAGAATGCGATCAAAGGCGAATACATCGAGGCCAACCCCTCGTCGGAGCTATCGGCATACTACCTTTCGCGGATGAGCACCGATGAGTTCGGCAAATATTACGAACATCTGGCCGCTGAAACACGTGAAGGGGTATTCTCCGGGATGCTTGCCGAACGAGAAAAGGCCTACATCTGGAGCCGGCGCATCAAAGAGAACGAGGCTAAGATAGCGGAAGGACTCGCCGCCCCCGATTTCACTCTGAAAAACCTCGCAGGCGAAGACACGTCGCTTTCGTCGTTCAAGGGACGCAAATACCTCGTCCTCGACTTCTGGGGAAGCTGGTGCGGATGGTGCGTCAAAGGGTTCCCGAAAATGAAGGAATACTATGAGAAATATAACCGGAAACTCGAAATCGTGGGCATCGACTGCCGCGACAGCGAAGAGAAGTGGCGCGCAGCGGTCGAAAAGAACGGCCTGGGCTGGACCCAACTCATCGACGAAGGGTCGGATATCGATAAAAACGTGGCGGTACTCTACGCCGTGAAAGGTTATCCTACCAAAATAATAGTATCGCCCGACCTCAAAATAGTGAAAGTATTCGCCGGGGAGTCGGAAGATTTCTACCAGACGCTGGATAAACTGCTCAAGTAGGACGCATCGCGTCTTTTGATATTACTTTGCTCTAAATGAGAGGTCTGCGCGGACGCACAGCGTCTTTTGAAACGCGCAGCGTTTTTTGACATTACTTTACTTCGGACGCATCGCGTCTTTGATATTACTTTGCTTCGACTGACTGACGGACACACGGCATCTCAAAAGGCGCTGTGCGTCCGCCATGCGTCAAAAAGCGGCGGTTTAAACCCATATAATTCTTATAGTTTGTTTAGTAATTTTTCATATGAAAAATTACTAAACAAACTATAAGAATTATATATTCGGGGCCGCTATGTAGATTTATGGTAGATGAGGAGACGTCATAATATTTTTATCTTTGCGGCTATGGCTTTGGCAGTCATGGTGTTGTTTGTTGTCGATTTGCTTTCGGGGTCGATGGGGGTTACATTAGGGGATTTGTGGAGGGTGCTTACCGGTGGTGAGTGCGACGAGGTTACGCGCACCATAGTGTTGCGTTTCAGGCTGCCTAAGGCTTGCGTGGCGTTGTCGGCGGGTTGTGCGTTGGCTGCAAGTGGATTACAGATGCAGACGCTGTTCCGTAACCCGTTGGCCGGGCCTTTCGTGCTGGGGATCAGTAGTGGTGCGAGCCTGGGGGTGTCGCTTTTTTTGCTGGGAGCGCCGCTTCTTGGGGCCGGGGCGTTGACCGGGATTGTGCGCGATCTGGGCATTGTGGGGTCGGCATGGGTCGGATCGGCGGCTATATTGATGATTATCATGGCTGTTTCGGTCAGGCTTAAAGACATAATGGCGATCCTCATAATGGGTATGATGTTCGGTAGCGCGGCGACGGCTTTCGTCGACATAATGCAATATCTGAGTCCTGAGGGAGCTGTCAAGTCGTTCGTGATCTGGACTATGGGCAGCTTGGGTGGGGTGTCGGCCGAACAGTTGTGGATAGTGTTGCCGGTTGTCGCGGCGGGGCTCGCGCTGTCGGTGGCGCTGATCAAGCCCCTTAATGTGTTGCTGCTGGGCGAGAATTACGCCCGTACGATGGGCATACACATCCCGCTGGTACGTGGCCTGCTGTTCCTCAGTACGGTGCTGCTGGCCGGGACGGTCACCGCGTTTTGCGGTCCGATAGGGTTCATTGGCGTTGCGGTGCCCCACGTTGCGAGGATGCTCTTTGCCGATGCCGATCACCGCACTCTGATGCCGGCGTCGATATGCCTGGGAGCGCTGACGTTGCTCGCCTGCGACATCGTATCCCAGATTCCGGGAACAGATATGTTGTTACCAATAAATACTATAACCGCCCTTCTGGGGATTCCGGTGATAATCATAGTCATCGTACGGAACCGGAGGATATTTTAGGGCGTGCCGGCACAAGCGGTCACGCCCGCTAAGGTCAAACATAATCGTTTGTATTAACACGCATTAATGACGCACGGCCGCATAAATACTATCGAGTTGCATTCTCTTACCCTTGGGTATGGCGAGAGGGTGCTCTTCAGCGATGCCAACATAGGTTTCGGCTGGGGTGAATTTACGGCCCTGGTTGGGCGCAACGGAACCGGTAAGAGCACTCTGTTGCGGGCCATAGCGGGGCTGTGCAAGCCTCTTGGGGGCCTGGTGTCGCTCGACGGACGCGACATTGCCGAACTTACAGGTCCACAGATCGCCTCCAGGATCAGTTTCGTCTCCACAGAGGAGGTCAGGATAGCCAACCTGAAAGTTGCCGATGTGGTCGCATTGGGCCGTACACCCTATACCAACTGGATCGGAAGACTGTCGGACGACGACCGGCGCAAGGTGGTCAGGGCGTTGCAACTTGTTGGCATGATGTCGTTTTCGGGGAAGCCGATGGACAGCCTCAGTGACGGAGAGCGCCAACGGGTGATGATAGCACGGGCCTTGGCGCAGGACACGCCGGTGATCCTGCTCGACGAACCGACGGCATTCCTCGACCTGCCGAATAAGTACGACATATGCCTGTTACTTAGGGAGCTGTCCCACAAAGAAGGCAAGTCGATAATCTTCTCGACCCACGACCTGAGCATCGCTCTTGAGCTGTGCGACACGATAGCTATGATCGAAGGCGGCCGGTTCTTCTACGGAACCGCCGAGAGCCTGATAGCGTCGGGCGAGATTCAGCATCTGTTCACACACACTCACCTCACATTCGACCCCGAAACACGGTCCGTTAAACTCAGGGAAACCTTGTGAGCACTATAATAAACCCGTTGCGCATTTAGAAAAACGAGGCTTTAATATATCTTTTGTGTTAAAATCTGTTTTGCTTTGCAATGGGGTCGGCCCGCAGCCCCCGGCGCGGAGGGCCGAATATCTCGTTATGGCTACGATATTCATTCTCCGCTGGCTGCGATCCGAAACCACAATGCAAGCATATGTCTTTGTCCCAAACGCTTGCAAAACAGATCTCATCGCAGTCTAAATGCACAACGGGTTTTAAAACAATTAACCCCGCCTTACGGATCCGGCTGCGACTTCTCGCGGCCGTTTTTTTGACTGTCTCCCCCCGACCGCCTTTTTCCGCCTTCTTTCGCCGTTTCCGCCCGGACACGCAGCTAATGGCTGTGCCACAGGGCCGGTGGGCTCTCCGGCCCGGATGCCGGTCCGGTTATCGAAAACGGCGGAAGAGGAGTCTGGGCGGTTGACCCGGGCCCGAGGGGTTTGTTAGCGTACAAATAACGCGATCTGGCTTTGCGGTGTATTTCAGGTAAAAACAGCTCTGTGGCATCTCCCTGGCGGGTTTTGCCTCGGGGTTGTTCTATTTTTATAACGGGCTTAGCGTCGATGATGAAAATGGTGCGGGAAAAGCGGTTACAAAAATGACGGGCCGTTGTATTGCAATTGTAGGAGGCTGTTTACATAAAGCCGTGCACCCAATCTGTAAAACCCACGCCCGATGATACGCACTTATAAATCATTCCAGCCCGACGAGTTGATTGCCGACGACCGTTTTTTCCATGCAGCCCGGTCGCGCAGCCGCGGCGATGTGACGGCATGGCACGAACTGGCGGCCCTGTATCCCGGGCATGAAGAAGCATTGGAGGAGGCTTATGTGATAGTGTGCTCGCTTAAGATCGATCACGAGGTAGTTCCTCAGCGCGAGATCGAATCACGGCTTTTTGCGCTTAAGGTCGCCATACGCCGCAAACAGAGTTTGCGCCGTATGAGACGCTGGAGTTTTTCGGCGGCGGCGACGGTGCTTGTTGCGGCGGCGGTGATGTTTGCGGTTGTGCAGGGCGACAGAACGCGTTCGGGACAGATCCTGGCATCGTTGCGTACGGCTCAGAGTTACTCCGACAGTGTGGAGATCATCGCCGGGTCGGGCAACAGGATGCTGCTCGGGGGCGACGCTACGATACGCCAGAACCACGACGGCACGCTGACGATAATATCGAGCGACAATGTGACGCGTAAGGCGGTGGAGTCGGAGTACATCCATCTTAGCGTGCCTTACGGCAAACGTTCGTTCGTCGAGTTCAGCGACGGTACGCGGGCCATGCTCAACTCGGGATCGCACCTGGTCTATCCGGCGTCGTTCGGGCAGGGGAAGCGTGAGATATATCTGGCGGGCGAAATCTACCTCGACGTGGCGAAAGACGCCTCGTGGCCGTTCCATGTCCGCACCGACAAACTCGACGTCAGGGTACTGGGAACGTCATTCAATATAACCGCCTATAACGACGACGGCTATGCCGATGTGGTGCTGGTCGAGGGCAGCGTCGAGGTGACCACGGTCTCTAAGCAGAAGGCTGTCATCAGTCCCGGCAACTGCCTGCACTACGATGGCAACCGGATGAGCGTCCGCAACGTGGATGTGGCGTACTACACCGGATGGAAGGACGGCTACATCAAACTCAACGGCGACCCGCTGAGCGAGGTGTTCAAGCGGTTGTCGCGATATTACAATGTCAACATCTGTTGCGACAACGCCCTTGGTGATGTGCGCTATCGGGGCAAGCTCGACCTTGGAGAGTCGATAGAGAAGGCCCTGGGCAATATTTCGCTCACCGAACCACTGGTATTCACGCGCAACGGCCGCGAAGTGCGGGTAGGATCGAAGAGCAGCCTCTGACGGGGTACCCGGTCCGCCGGAAACCGTACGGGAGGATGCTGCGAAACTGCTGCCGGATTTGCAGCCGGGCCTGCTCCCGGATTGAATCCTGCCTGACGCATGCCGGATTTACTGCCCGCTTCGACCCGCTTCGTATCTGCTGCACCACACTGCCGCGCAATTCCACCCCGTGCGTATTTGTCGAAACTTTGCGAACCACAAATAAAATTGTAAAAGACTGCCTATGGTAAATTGCTGTACTTAATGGGATCGGGGCTTGCCGGTGCGCTCCGGCCTCCCGTCCCGGAATGACCCGCCTGCGGCCGCGCGCTACAAAACGCCGGGCCGCGAAACTTCAAAACAAGGAGCCTGCCAGGGCAGGTTCTCAACGGAAACAACCTAAACTCACCTAAAATCATGAAAAAAACCGACTCCGGAAAATCAAAAGGTTACGGCCTCTTCCGCCCGGTCGAAGCGGTAAAGCTAAGCCTGGCGCTGGTCGCCTTGTGCGTATGCATGGTCTTGCCGTCCGACGCTATGGCACAGGGAGGAACCAGACTGACGCTCGACCTGCGGAACGCAGGCGCGGAACAAATTTTCGACGCCATCGAGAAGCAGAGCAGCTACGTGTTTTACTACAAGGAGGGTATGCCTCTGTTTAAGGGCGTTACGGTCAGCGCCCGCGGCGAAACCATAGAGCAGGTGCTCGACAGGATTCTGCCAGCCAATTACTCCTATCGTATCAACGACCGGCAGGTGGCAATAACCTACACTCCTCCTACGGCCGAATCCAACAAGGCGGGCTCGATAACGGGAGTCGTCCGCGAATCGGACGGGGCGCCCATAGTAGGAGCGACGATAGTTGTGCAGGGCACTCAGATAGGCACAACCACAGGAGTGTCGGGCGAATACACCCTCGGCAAAGTGCCCGTGGGGCCGGTGACGCTGTTGGTGTCGTGCGTTGGATACAAGCCTGCTTCGTTCCCCGCTTCGGTCAGGGACGGCGAAACCCGCACAGTGAATATGACGCTGGCTGCCGGGGTAGAGATCGACGACGTGGTGGTTACGGCACTCGGTATCAAAAAAGAGATCAAGTCATTGACATATAATGTTCAACAGGTTAGTACAGACGAAGTGCTGGCCGTGAAGGACGCAAGTTTCATCAACGGTTTGGCAGGCAAGCTGGCCGGTGTCGAGATCAACGCCTCGTCGTCGGGTATCGGCGGCGCCACAAAGGTGGTGATGCGCGGTTCGAAGTCGATTTCGGGCAACAACAACGCCCTGTATGTCATCGACGGGATACCCCTCGCGGCATCTAACCTCACACAGCCCGGCGACATATACACCGGTATGGGACAGAGCGGCGACGGCATCTCGAACTTCAACCCCGAGGACATCGAGTCGATGACCGTCCTTAGCGGTCCGGCGGCTGCGGCGCTATACGGGCGCGACGCAGCCAACGGCGTGGTGATGATAACTACCAAGAAGGGGGCCGAGGGCGTATCGCTGAACGTCACCAACAGCACCACGTTCTTCTCGCCGTTCGTCATGCCTCGTTTCCAGAATACCTATGGCTCCGAAACGGGAAGCTATTACAGCTGGGGTGGTAAACTCGCCACACCGTCGAGCTACGACCCGAAGGATTTTTTCCAGACGGGATTCAACACCACCAACTCTGTTAGCCTTAGCACGGGCAACGCAACGAGCCGCGCATACTTCTCTGCGGCATCTGTAACGGCGCAGGGCATCATTCCCAACAACGACCTCGACCGCTACAACTTCACGGGACGTTACTCCACCGATTTTCTGAACGATAAACTTCATTTCGATTTCGGTGCTCAATATATGATAGTCGAGGAGCAGAACATGCTGGCGCAGGGCCAGTACTTCAACCCGCTGATCCCGGTATACCTCTTCCCGCGCGGCGACGATATTTCGAAATACGAGAACTACGAGCGCTACAACCCCTCGCGTAACTTCAAGACCCAGTTCTGGCCCTACGGCGACCAGGGTCTGCAGATGCAGAACCCCTACTGGATCATAAACCGCGACATGTTCAACAACAACAAGGAGCGCTACCTGATGAGCGCCTCGCTGCGCTACGACATCGCCGACTGGATCGACGTCATAGGCCGTGCGCGCGTCGACAAGATGGACGCCAGGATGGAAAGCCGCTACGCGGCGTCGACCTCGGGGCTGTTCGCCGACAAAGCCGGAGCCTACTACTACACCGACTACTATTCGAGGTTGATCTATGCCGACGCGATGGTTAACATGCGTAAAAATGTCGGCAAATTCTCGCTCTCGGCCAACGTCGGGGCGAGCATCCAGGACAGCGAGGAGTGGACCGCGCAGGTCGGAGGCGACCTGATGAGCCTCAACAACAAGTTTATCTTCCAGAATCTCAACAAGTCGCTGATCGACAGGCTCGACCAGGGCGGATACCACTCCCAGGAACAGGCCCTGTTCGCCACGGCGCAGGTGGGTTACAACGGTATGGTATACCTCGACGTGACGGCCCGCAACGACTGGATGTCGGCTCTGGCCAACACGGTGAGCACTTCGGTGTTCTATCCTTCGGTGGGTCTCTCGGGTATCCTGACCGACATATTCGATATGAAATCAAAGACGCTGTCGTTCCTTAAGGCCCGTGTTTCGTACAGCGAGGTGGGTAACGCCCCGACACATTATTTGACGATTCCCTATTACGCCATCGTCGAGGGTTACAACCAGACCACATCGTTCAGCACGTCGAAAAATTTCCAGCCCGAGCGCACAAAATCGGTCGAAGCCGGTATCAACGCCATGCTGTGGGGCAACAAGTTGAACATCGACGTGACGGCCTACCACTCGTCGACCTACAATCAGGTATTCAATCCGCTGATTTCGGCCAGTTCGGGTGTGACGAACTATTTTGTCAACGCGGGACGCGTCGACAACAAGGGTATCGAACTCACCGCCACGCTCAACCAGAACCTGGGCCGCGTGAAGTGGAACTCTACCCTCACATACTCGATCAACCGTAACGAAATCAAGAAAATGCTTGAAAACTACGAGATCGCTCCGGGGCGTTTCGTGACTATGGACTCGATGGACATGGGCGGTTCGAGTAGCTACAAGATGATCATCCGCAAGGGCGGTTCGCTTAGCGACATCTATGTCAACACGCTCAAGACCGACGAGCACGGCTACACGATTGTGACCATTTCCGGCCAGAACGTCATTGCCGACCCCACCAACTTTATCTACGCCGGCAGCGCGGCTCCTAAATACAGGCTCGGCTTCCGCAACAGCTTCGCATGGAAGGGTCTCGACGTTGGATTCCTCATCACGGCACGCATCGGCGGCGTGGGAGTGTCGGCGACACAGGCCATCATGGACTCCTACGGAGTCAGTGAGACTTCGGCGCAGGCGCGCGACGCGGGCGGTGCAACGGTCAACGGTCAGAAGATCCCGGCCCAGTCGTACTTCCAGACCATCGGAGGCGGCACGGCAGGCCTGGGTGCATACTACGTCTACGACGCAACCAACGTCCGTCTGTCGGAGATGACCATCGGCTACGATGTGCCGATTCAAAAATATTGCAACTGGATCAAGGGGCTCAACGTCTCGCTGGTGGGACGCAACCTGTGGATGTTCTACAACAAGTCGCCCTTCGACCCCGAACTGACGGCCAGCACCGACACTTACTACCAGGGTTACGACTACTTCATGCCACCGAGCCTTCGCAGCATCGGCTTCTCGGTCAAACTCAGCTTCTAAACAAATAACATGAAAGCTATGAAACGATACAGTATATATATATGCTCGATAGCTCTCCTGGCTCTTATGGCGGGAGGATGTACCAAGAACTTCGAGAGTTACAACACAAACCCGTTCGGGGCTTCTGAAGAGGATCTCGAAAAGGACGGGTTGAAGGTCGGAGGTTTCCTGGTGCAGATGGAGAAGAACGTTTTCCACATCTACCAGTCGCCCGATCTGGGCGATAACGTCTACCAGGTGATCCAGAACCTTGCGGGCGACATCTATTCGGGCTACATGGGCGCTACCGGCATGTGGAACTCGAACAACAACAACGCCACCTACGCCATGTTCCCCGAGTGGTACAATGTCGCCTTCACGCGTGCTTTCGTCGGTGTGATGTCGCCGTGGGGCCAGATAAAGGATGCCTACACCGATGACCCGATGAGTTACGACAAGGCTTATGCCGTCGCCAACATCGTCAAGGTGGCCGCGATGAGCCGCATTACCGACATGTACGGGCCGATACCCTACATCAATTTTGGCGACGAAACAAAAGAGGGCGTCTACGACAGCCAGGAGGCTATCTACACCCGCTTCTTCGAGGAGTTGAAAGAGGCTGTCGACGTGCTGACCACCTTCGAGCAGACCGGAGGCAAGGTGTTGGAGGACTACGACTTCATATTCAAGGGTAGTCCCCGCGCGTGGATCAAATTCGGTAACACGTTGCGCCTGCGTCTGGCGATGCGCATCGCGTATGCCAACTCCGCCAAGGCACGTTCCGAAGCCGAAGCGGCCGTAAACCACCCTATAGGAGTCATGACCTCGGCCACCGACGTGGCACAGTTGCAGCACGACCCGAAACTGAGCTATAACCACCCGTTGTATATCATAGGTTACAACTTCGGCGCATACGGCGAAACCCACATGGGTGCAACGATGGATTCCTACATGAACGGCTACACCGACCCGCGTTTGCCGAAATATTTCAACACGGCCGAAGACGGGATTTATCGCGGTGTGCGCAGCGGTATCGCCAACCCGCAGAACTATTCCGAGCCGCGATTCTCGCAGTTGGCCGTGCAGCCGACAACCCCGATGGTGTGGATGCAACCCGCCGAGGCGTGGTTCCTCAGGGCTGAAGGCGCCGTGAGGGGATGGAACATGGGAGCAGGCACCGCCCAGTCGTTCTACGAGGCTGGTATCGCCGTGTCGTTTGACTACTGGGGCGCAGGCAGCAGCGCCACCTATGCCGCAGGCACCACCGCTCCGGCAGCTTACACCGACGTCCGCACGGCATCGTACAGCCAGCCGGCTCCGAGTACCGTCACCGTGGCGTGGAACGAGGCGGCTACCAACGAGGTCAAATTCGAAAAGATTATCACCCAGAAGTGGATAGCCATGTATCCCGACGGCCAGGAGGCGTGGAGTGAGTTCCGCCGCATGGGTTACCCGAAGGTGTTCCCCGTGGCGGTAAACAACAGCGGCGGGGTGATCAACACCGCCACCCAGATCAGACGCCTGCCGTTCCCGACGACCGAATACGCGACCAACCGCACCAACGTTGACAAGGCTGTAACGCTTCTCGGCGGAGCCGACACGGGCAACACCAAACTGTGGTGGGACAAAAAATAGAGCAAGCGCCAACTTAAAAAACGACAGCAATGAAAAAGATATTTCTTATCCTTACCACGGCCGCCGCGGCACTTGCAACCTTTACGCGCTGCGAGGATGCCACGATACCCGAACCGAAGGTGCTGGTCAAACCCCACACCTACAACGAACAGTATTACGCCAACCTGCGCGAATACAAAGCCTCGCCGCACCAGATCGCATTCGGCTGGTTCTCCGACTACAAATCGCACTCGCTTGGAACACGTTTCGCAGGTATTCCCGACTCGATGGATATCATCAGCGTGTGGGGCGGTATCCCGGGAATCGATCCCGGCGATGTGAACTCCTATAACCCGCTGGCATACGAGGAGATGCGCTTCATGCAGAAGGTCAAGGGCACGCGTATAGTCGTGACGACGATCATCCGCATCAGGAATTACGCCACGCAGATAGGGCTTATCGATCCGTCCAACCCGTTGAGCGATCCCGACTGGGCGCAAAAATTCGGCGATTACCTTCTTGCGCAGATGTGGGATAACGACCTGGACGGCATCGACCTCGACTACGAACCCGAAGGCGACCCGCTGAGCGGCGAATACCTGACGACATTCGTGCAGTATCTTGCCCAACACGTCGGGCCTATGTCTCCGAATCCCGACAAACTGTTGATGATAGACTTCTACAGCAACACCCCGTCGAGAAACACGGAGCCGTACGCCAACTACTTCATCCGCCAGGCCTACTCCCAGGGGTTCAGCGAGCACTCCGAGACCAGGTTGCAGGGATACTACAACAATATGTCGTGGTGTCCGACGCACAAGTTCATCGTGACGGAGAATATCGGCGACTGGTGGCAGAACGGAGGATCTCCTTTCCACCGCGCCGACGGAACGCTGATGAAACACGAAGACGGAAGCCAGGTCTACTCGCTCGAAGGAATGGCGTCGTGGAACCCGACACAGGGCCCGAAAGGGGGCTTCGGAGGATTCTACATGCAGCGCGAGTACAACTCGAACCCTCCCTACAAACATATGCGCCGGGCGATACAGGCCCAGAATCCCGCAATTGTGAAATAGTGTAAAGTCTCAAACTTTAAAAGAGCCTAATCTATGAAAAACATATTGAAATATCTGGCCTCATGTGCTGCGCTGGCCATAGTCGCATCGGCGCATGTAGCGTGTAGCGAGGAGGAGGGAGCCGACATACAGGGCGCCACAACCCCCATCGTTTACCTCAACTCGGGAATGGCTTCCGACCTGGGATACCACACATTCGTCTATTCTGTAACCCATACTCCGGGAAGCGCCCTTACAAGCGGCTTCGAGGTCAAAGTACCGGTGAAAGTCTCCCTGAAGACCACCTCGGAGATCAGGGCCACGCTTTCGGTCGACAACTCGCTGATCGCCTCCTACAACCAGGCGAGGGATGCTTCCTGCAAGGAGGTGCCCCAAAGCTCGATGCAGATCGAGAACACATCGCTGACGATCCCCGCCGGGACGTACATATCCACCGATTCGGTGAAGGTGACCATTCCTGTGGAAGCGCTTTCGACGATGAAGGACGATGACGGATATCTGATTCCGGTGAAGATAAGCTCGGTAACCGGTGCCGTGTTGAGTGCGACGGAGAACCGCTTCTTTATCCGCATCGACATCATCAATAACAATATCAACGCCTCGGCCGCCAACAACAGCGTGACGGGAACGATGATCGCCACGGCGGGCAAGACCACATGGGTCGCCACGCCCGACAAAGCCCCGACGACGCAGACCAACAATGCGACGATGCTATTCGACGGAGTTACGAGCACTGCCGGACGTTGGGTGGGTTCGTTCTACGACATCTCGGTTACGGTGACAATAGACATGCAGCAGGTCTACAACAACATCACCGCACTGTATTGCTATGGTGCCGCTTCGGGCTGGACTTTCCGCTACAGTAGCGATGGCGTAACGTGGAAGATGCTGGGTGTAACGACGAAAGCCTATAACTCCACTTCGGCGGCCAACATTATTTTCTACTCGCCGATCTCGGCCCGTTACGTGCGGTTTACCGTGCCGGCAACTGCCAACGCCAACACTCCGGGCGGTATGCGCAGTTCGGTGTCGGTTTACGAATACTCGATCTACACAACCAATTAAGGGTGAGATTTTTCACTTACTTAAAGTACAAGAATTATGAAAGCAAAATATCTGATCGTAGCGTTGCTGTGTGCCGCCGCCGCAGCCGGTTGCCAGAAGGCTTCGCAGTACCATGACCTGGTATACTTCACCGGCACCGAGATGACGCCCGAAGTGAAATTCAGCATCCTGAACCCTGGCGAAAGTATCGGTCTTACCGTATCTTCGTCGAAAAAGGCCGAATCGCCGATGACCGTCTCGCTGGCCCCCGATCCCGGGGCGCTTGAGGCTTACAATAATGAGTACGGGCGTCTCTACAAACTGATCCCCGACGGAGCCTACTCGCTCGGAGCGTCGAGCGTCGTAATCGATAAGGGACAAAACATGTCTGCGCAGGTGCGTTTTTCGGTGACCGACCTCAGTAAGTTCGAAGAAGGCGTAACCTATTGCATGCCCGTATCTATCAAGAGCGTCGACGACGGCACGGCGGTACTCGAACCCTCGCGGACGGCATTTGTTGTCGTAAAGCGCACGATAGTCACGCGGGCGGCCAACCTCAACGACAACACTTACTTCATGGTCAAGCAGTTCGATGGTAACACCGAGTATTCCGCCATGACCGATGTAACGATGGAGGCGCGCGTGCTGATGAACGGCTTCGAAACCAGAAATCCCTTTATTTCGACGATCATCGGTACCGAGGAGAACTTCCTGCTGCGCGTAGGCGACGTGAGCGCCGCCAACAACCAGTTGCAGGAGGCCGGCGCCGGGCTGTCGCTGTCGAGCAACTTCTTCTTCACGACCGGCGTATGGCACCATGTGGCGGTAACTTATGGCAACAACACCATAAGCATCTATGTCGACGGCAAGCTCGACGTGTCTATGGAGCGCACGAAGGTCGTAAACCTCGGTTACCAGATGTCGCCTACGGCTCCGAGTTTCTGCATCGGGATCTCGGTCGATGCCAACCGCACGTTCAACGGCTACATAAGCGAAGCCCGCGTTTGGAACCGTGCGTTGACCGCTACCGAACTGGAGAACAACCTCTGTTATGTCGACCCGCTTTCGCCAGGTCTGCTCGCCTATTGGCGCTTCAACGGCGACAACATGAGCGGTAACGACGCCACCGACCTTACGGGACACGGATTCACTGCCACAGCCAACCGTGCCGTGACCTGGGTCGACGATGTGAAATGCCCCGACAACGCGCATTAATAGCTAATGTGGTATTCGGGTTGTGGCCCACTGGCCGTTTTGCCGTTGAGCCGCTGACCTGAACGGAGCTGATCGCACCAGCGTAATTCTCAGAAACTGTTTAAAAATATTTCTCTCGTTCTTTTTGAAGTGAACTCCAGAAGTTAGACAACAACTTCTGGGGTTCACTTCATGGAAGAGGCTTATACAGAGGTCCGTCCAATGCTCGATAGGGTTATCGAAGATCAGGGTTTTTCCGAGTGGTACGGTATGGATGGGATTCCCTGCGGTTCCGGAGATTTTAAAGGCTCGGCAGGAACGTTATCAAAATCTATATATATGCTCAGAGAATGGGCTGAGGCTAATAAACGAGGATTAAGTAATCTCAAACAATTAATGGTCTATTTTATTCGGTCTTTTTCGGGCATCTTTTCTCGCCGTCAATTCTCGCTTTACCACCGGCAAACCTGCGCTTGCCGCCGAAAAATCTGCTCCGCAAACGCCTCGAAAAAATACACCATTAATTATTATCAATTACTTATATGGCTACATATCAATTAACTTGTGAATAAAAAAGAAAATATTTTTGGTATTTCGTTTGAAAATATTACATTTGCAGTCGCAAAACGGGGATTGAGGTGTGGCCATGGCCGGTTTTCCATGGGGACTTGGTTGCATTGCGTTTCCCGGTGCTAAACACTACACAACGCGCTTCGCAGTAATAAGGGTGTTTTGCAGTGAAATAATTCGGCTGGTTAGAGTGTAGGATCCATAATCCCACTCCAGCTGAAGGTTTTTTTGACATAATGGCGGGATAGCTCAGCTGGTTAGAGCGCATGATTCATAATCATGAGGTCCGGGGTTCAAGTCCCCGTCCCGCTACAATGATAATCAGGAGGTTGGAATGAAAATTCCGACCTCTTGTCATTTCTCTGTACATGTAGGGTGCTTGTAACGGCTCAGTCCGAAAAGTAGGTTGGTGAAAAATTCGGATCAATGTAAAAACCGGGTGGAGCGGGTTGTATTAAGCGAATATTTTGGATAGTCTGAAAATGAAGAACGGGATGTCCCGCACACCCCGGAACTGTGCCCTGAAAGCTTTGATTTTGGCGTTGAAAGATTCAGCCG
>JAVBMJ010000030.1:0-20716 GCA_031552535.1 Rikenellaceae bacterium | reverse complement strand
AAACCGCACAACCTCGAAATTATCCACAAGCCATTCGGCTAAAAACATCCGTGCAAATCGTTCCTGCTCTGTCATCGTAAACTGCGTTTGTGCAAGTTTACGAATTTTTCACCAACCTACTTTTCAGACTGAGCCCTTTTTCCGGGCTTTGAGCAGGGCACGCCACGTGCGCCAAGGGTGCTCTAATGAGGTCGGCGTTGCACCAACAGACCTATCCCGGCGGCTATCACCACTACCGGCAGCACTATCTTGGTGAGGGACAGTTCGAGACCGAAATGCTCGGTCAGAGAGAACAGTACGCCCACTGCGGCCACTATCGCACCCGAAACCCACCTGCGCAACGATATCAGGTAGCCTCCCACTACGATCAGCATCATCTGCCACGAGAAAATTACATCGAAGATGTCGTCTCCCAGGACATCGAAATTACACAGCAACCATATCACACCTGCCGCTATCAGCATAATGCCCAGGTAGATGTTGCGGGATGTGATCACTTCGCGGCGTCCGCGTCCCGCAGTGTCGTTATTGATTATTTTCATCGGTTATGGTATTATGGGTTTCTACGGACAACGTATCGGGCTTCCCGTCGTCATGGGCCCTGACGTTTATCTCGACGCCAGGAATCGTTATCGAAGTGATTTTCGATTTTTGGCCTGGGTTCAGCATTCTGTCGGTACGTATCGTTATATGCCTTTCAGCTACATTATCGCGGATGAATTCGCGGATGTTGTCGAAGTTGCGTACGGCCATTGCGACGGTAAAGATAAGGACGATGAGCCATATTCCCGATAGTATCTTCATCGTGCGCGGCGAATTTTTAAGCCCGAACAGCAGGTTGAATATCGCGATGGCCAGCATCACGAGCGGCATCAATATGCATAGTGCACCCAGGGCTATGCTCCATCCGCAGGAACCCGTGAGCGCCACCGTGGAGTCGGTCCACCCCAGGAACGACACCCCTCCGAAGATCAGCGCAACCGTCCCTGCAATGATACCCACTACCGCGCAAATCAATGCCAGGGCTACGACGGCGGCGACCAACTTTACAAAAAACAGGATCAGCGAACCTGAAACATAGACCAGTTCGGCCAGTACGCCCGCCGATTTCCGGCTTTTAGGGGTGTCGGAGCGCGACGTGAATTCCTCGCGCAGAGTGTGTTCGATTGATGCAGCGGTGATCTTTTCTCCCCTCATCTCCAGCTTTTCCCGCGGAGTGCGCGCCGCCGGTACGATTACCCAAAGGATGATGTAGACGAACACTACCGCCGCGAACAGCGACCCGAACATGGAGTGCAGGGCGAAAGGCGTCAACGTTTTCGACAACATCGACAGCAACAACGGCGCAAATACGGCGAACCGCACCCATGTGACGTCTATGTCCAACCATGCGGCCACCCCGCTGCAAACTCCGCCTATCTTGCCATGTTCGGTGTCGCGGTAGAGACGGCGCGGAAATTTACCGCGTACCGGAGCCGGCCCTCCGGCCTGGTCCGACGACAACTCCTCCGGGTTTCCCATCTGGTCGATGATCTTTCCGACCAGCTTAAGGTCGACGACACGGCCGCTCTCCTGACAGGTCAGGATAAGCTCGGCTATACGCGCCTCGATGTCGGCGATCACCTCTTCACCGTCGGGCGTCGCCGCGTAGAGCGACGATAGCCTGTCGAGATAACTCCTCAACTCCTGGTGGGCGTCGGAATCGAATGTGAACGCGATTCCCGAGATATTTACTTTTACGGTCTCTTTCATCTCAGGACGGTGTTATTCTCCCCGGCGGATATAGCGTATCTGGGCGACGAGTTCTTCCCACGCCACGTCGATCTGCGACAGGAACTGGGCTCCCTGCGAGGTTATCGAGTAAAACTTACGGGGCGGTCCCTGCGGCGATTCTTCCCAGCGGTAGGCCAGAAGACCCTGGTTTTTCTGGCGAGTGAGGATCGGATAGAGCGTCCCCTCGACCACGATCATTTCGGCATTCTTCAACTCCGATATTATCTGCGAGGCGTAGGCGTCGCCTCGTGAGAGGATCGACAGGATGCAGTACTCCAGCGTTCCCTTGCGCATTTGGGCTTTTATATTTTCTATGTTCATAACCTTATTGATTTTAGATGGTTAATATCACCTTTTGTCTCCGCGGTAGGGCGGTGTCGTGGGCTCGTTGGGAATGATGATCCACATGGCGATATAAACCCAAAGGCTCAGGCCGCCCAGGAATATCAGCAGGAAAGTCAATATGCGCACCAGTGTGGGGTCGATGCCGAAATAGTCGGCCACCCCGCCGCAAATACCGGCGATCACCCTGTCGCTGTTCGAACGGCGGAGTTTCCTGGAGGCCGGTCCCCGGTCCGGATTCACGAAAGTCCCGCCTGTGCGTTTGCGTTCACCGAAAGTATCGGCACGCCCTATAACAGCTATTACCCGGCGCACAAGGGCCATGTCGACCACTTGGTTGGCGGCATGGATGCTGTCGGCAAAAATTTCGGCTATGCGGTTTTCGATGTCGCCTACCACCTCTTCGGGGTCGTCGCCGTCGATGCGTGAACGGATGTCGTCGAGATATGACTTCAATGCCTGGTAAGCATCGATGTCCATAATGAACGGTGATCCCCCGATGTTAACATTGATTGTCTCTTTCATGTCGTTGTTTTTTTAATAATTATATTGTTGGTTGTTGTGGATTCCGGGCAATAGCCAATACTTGACACCGCAAATATATGAAATAATTTTAATACTATGCAATACATAATATTATTTTTTTGAAAATAATTTTAAAATTTTGAACCAAACCCGCCCTATGCCCCCATGTTCCCTGTTGTTTGTATCGGCATTTGCTAATATCCTGTTGTGCATGTAAGGCGTGTTAACACACCTTAATTAAATATTTTTACATAAGAAAATTAGACAGACTCTAAAAAGAAACTTACCTTTGTTGTGCAAATCAAATTTATAGTGTGATGTCAGTAGAAGGCAAAGCAAAGGTCGTTACGACCTATCGTCTTTCGGAAATGAAACAGCGCGGCGAAAAGATCGCCATGTTGACGGCTTACGATTACTCTATGGCCCGCATACTCGATTCGTCGGGTGTCGATGTGATCCTGGTTGGCGACTCGGCCGCCAATGTGATGGCCGGATATGAAACCACAGTCCCCATTACGCTCGACCATATGATATATCACGCGCAATCGGTACGCCGCGGAGTGTCGAGGGCGCTTGTCGTCGTCGACCTGCCGTTCGGCACATATCAGGGCAATTCGAAGCAGGCGCTCGCTTCGGCCATAAGGATCATGAAGGAGGCCGAGGCCGACGCGGTTAAAATGGAGGGAGGCAGCGAGATATTGGAATCTGTACAGAGGATACTCTCGGCAGGCATCCCGGTGATGGGGCACCTGGGCCTCACGCCGCAGTCGATACATAAGTACGGCACCTATGCCGTCAGGGCCAAGGAGAAGGACGAGGCGGACAAGTTACTCTCCGACGCACGGTTGCTGGATGACGCCGGGTGTTTCGCCATCGTGCTCGAAAAAATACCGGCGGAACTGGGCGCCGAAGTGTCGCAAAGCATACGCATTCCGGTGATAGGGATCGGCGCCGGCAACGGTGTCGACGGTCAGGTTCTGGTGGTGCACGACATGCTGGGGATAACCAACGAGTTCTCTCCGCGTTTCCTGCGTCGCTACGCCGACCTGCACAGTATCATGACCGACGCCTTCGGCCGCTACATCGGCGACGTGAAAAGCGGCGACTTTCCCAACGACAAGGAGCAGTATTGATAGGCCTGTCTCCGACTGCTCCGACTGCGATTTTTTGCAAAAAAGCGGCGCAAAAACCTTTGGGGAGTGCTCCCGCACTTCTTTATTACGGTATGCCACAGGTTTTGCCCTGCGGGCCGTATTCTGAGGAACTGTAGGGCGGTTCAAACGTATATTTGTTTGAAAACCGTCCTACAGCTCCTCAAAACGTTGTCTACTGCAGGGTCTGCAAAACTTGCAGTACGGGCACGTTGTGTCTTTTCATATTACTTTATCTGGCGGATGGCCCGGCAGGTTTTGCTCCCGCAAGGGAGCATTTCGAGGGCACAAAGGGCGATGAAAACGTATCTTTGTTTGGCAATCGCCCTTTGTGCCCTCGAAATATAGCCCGCAGGGAAAACCTGCTGTCAACCACTGTTACGCAATAAAGAAGTGCGGGAGCACTCCCCAAAGGTTTTTGGTGCCGCTTTTTTACAAAAAAGCGGTAATCGAAGCAGTCGGAGCAAAGTAATATCAAAAGACGCTGTGCGTCCGGCAGTTATAGTGCGGTTTTAATATGAGTAGGTTAAAGAAAATTTACAGGATTATGTGGGTATCGCTTTGTGTAATCGCGGCGTTGGCCGTTGTTATTGTCATGTTTATGTCGCAGCCTTCGTTCGGCCGCCAGCCGCGCGGCGAACGGCTCGAAAGGGTGTTGCGGTCACCTAACTACCGAGACGGACGGTTCCACAACCTGTCGCCGACCCCACAGCTTGTCTCCGACAAACCCAGGGCTAAACTGATGGTGGAGTTACTGTTGCGTAAGGTCGACGCCCTGCGCCCCGACAAGCCGCTGCCTGTGGTGAAAACCGATCTCGGGTCGTTGAGCCGCGACGAGGAGGTCGTGGTATGGCTGGGGCATTCGTCGTTATTCATACAAACCGGCGGGGTGCGATTTTTGGTCGATCCTGTGTTGGTCAAGGCGGCGCCGGTGTCGTTCGTCAACAGACCCTTCAAGGGCACCGACATCTATTCCCCGGACGATATTCCCGCCATCGATTATCTGGTGATCACCCACGACCATTGGGACCACCTTGATTACGGCACGGTGAAAGCCCTTCGCCCGCGTACCGGAAAAGTGATATGCAGTCTTGGGGTGGGCGAGCATTTCGAGTACTGGGGTTTTGGCAAAGAGCAGATAATAGAACTGGACTGGCACGAGAGCTCGACACTGGGCGACGGATTCAGCATACATTGCCTCCCTGCACGTCATTTTTCGGGACGCGGACTCAAGCCCAACCAAACTCTGTGGGCCTCCTACATGCTGCAAACTCCGTCACTTAATATTTTCCTCGGCGGCGACGGCGGTTACGACACCCATTTTGCCGACATAGCGGCCCGCTTTCCGCGTATTGACGTGGCTTTCATTGAGAACGGGCAATATAATGAGGAGTGGCGTTATATCCACCTGCTTCCAGATGACCTTGTTAAGGCTGTGCACGACCTGGGGCCGCGCACGCTTTTCACCATCCACAATTCGAAATACGCCCTGGCGAAACATCCGTGGCGCGAACCGCTCGATAATATTGCCGCTGCCGCCACGCGCGATACGATTCCGTTGATAACCCCGTTGATCGGTCAAAAAACAACGCTGAACGACACCGTAGCCCGGATCGACAGATGGTGGGCGGCCGATGCTGGAGAATAACAGGATTTAGACAGGCTCTAAGAGGCTGTCTAAGTTTTCTTTGGAAAGTATATTTAAAGAGATTCCGGGTTGATTTAGCGTAAGAATAGAGGCGCATAGCGTGCCCTATGTAACGAAATATTTAGGCTAAAAGCGGCCCGGAAGAATTTATAATATTTTGAATAATATAGGATGCGCCTCGGACAAACTCAACCAAGGTTAGCTTGCCTCTCGGCTTTCACTATATTTCTACAGGAAATTTAGACAGGCTCTAAAGCGTGTTAACACGCCTCGGGATTTATATCTCCACCAATCCGTTTTTTATGGCGTATATCACCAGGCTTGCCGTTCCGCGGCACGAGGTCTTATCAAGAATATTGGCCCGGTGTTTATCTACCGTCCGCTTCGATATGAACAGCTTGTCGGCGATTTCCTGGTTCGATAATCCTTTGCATATCAACAGCAGTATCTCCTGTTCGCGTGCCGACAGCGTGTCGGCCTCATGTCCGGCGGCGGACTTCAGACTATCCACGAGCGAAAAGAGCAACTCCCTGGAGAAGTGGCTTCCGCCCGATGCGACAGCCTCGATGGCGGACATAACTTCGTCGAATGCGGAATTTTTCAATAAAAATCCTTTGACGCCTTCGGCAACCATTCTGAAATAGTACTCCTCGTCGCCATGCATCGACAGGGCTATAATCTTGATCCCCGGAACTTTCTCCACGGCGCGGCGTGCCGCCTCGATGCCATTCATTCTGGGCATGTCGATATCGAGCAATACCACGTCGTAGCCCTCAGGCGGCAGGTTTTCGATAAGTTCCTCGCCGTCGGAGGCCTCCAGTACTACATTGCATCGTCCGCTGCTTTCCAATAGCCAACGCAGGCCACTACGGAACAGCGTATGGTCGTCGACCAGGGCTATGTTGTATTGAGCCGTCATTCTGTTTTACAGGTGCCTCCGCTTAATTTTTCAGAGTTTTACGTCGTTGATCCTTCCTGAATCCGGTACCGGGATTCTTCAGGTCGATGCGTATGTTGGCCCGCATCCCGTTCGACCGTGAACTGGATATTTCAGTGTGTCCTTTTATCGAGTTTACGCGCGAGACAATGTTCGAAAGGCCCATCCCTACGTCTTTCACCGCTTCGGGAATAAACCCGCAGCCGTTATCGCTGTAATCTATTATCAGTTCGCCGCTTTCGTAAAGCAGCGTGAGCATGATCTGCGACGCACCGGAATGCCTTACGCTGTTGTTGATCAATTCGCATATCACGCGGTAGACAATAACCTCGACATCGGTGTCGAACCGCTCGGCCCGCAGATTGGTGTTGAAACTTATAGGAATGTTATTCAATGCCAGCGACTTGGAGATGTAGTTGTTGATGGCCCTCACCAGGCCGAAGTCCTGCAGGATATGCGGACTGAGGTTGTTCGAGATTTCTCGCACACTGCGTATGGCCTCTTCGATCACATAATTCGTATTGCGTATTATCTCGGTATTGCGCTGGTTCTGGTCTGATAGCGACAGGGCCGACAGCGACATCTTGGCCGACGAGAGCAGAGGCCCCAGCCCGTCATGTATCTCTTTGGCAAACCGTATGCGCTCCTTCTCCTCGGTTCGCAGCACCGTGTTGAGAATTCTTTTTTCGGTAAGGCGGCGCTGGAAATCGAGGTTTTGTATGTAGTTGAATATCTTACGCACATAGAATACCCCTATGGCCAGCGAAAGCGATATGACCACGCCCAACCATACGAAAAAATCGGGCGGCATACGCAGTTCCTTGCCGCCGACCAGTTGAATATACTCTCCCAGCCTGACGAACGACAGGGCTGTGAAAGCTATGGTGAACAGTATCCACGAAAGATTGTATTTCGTCACCCGGGTCAGGCTTATGGCTGTCCCGGCTGCGATTATCTGCAATACAATGGAGGCTATGAGTAATATCTGCAGTACCATATGGCCGTTATTTTGATGTGTAGCCGCCAGGAGTCTGTTTTGGCTTTTGTAAATCCGTACACAAAAATCGATCCCGAACCCCTTTGAGTTTATTTGTACAATAATCCCGAACAAATCCAGGCAAACCTGTCTTGCCTCTGTGTTGTAGCAATATCTCCACGGGGAAATCAGACAGGCTCTATGGCAAAGGTAGTATTTTTTGCGGAAAAAAATAATACATTTGTACAGACATACTCTCCCTGTGCACCGCATCCGATTGAAATGTATTTTCCGGGTAAAAATATTTGCACTCCGGCCGCAACTGTTGCTGCCTTGCTTTGTGTTGCAGGCGGCTTTGCCCAGGGGCTTACTTTGCGTGGCGAGGTGTGGGCTGTGCCCGACTCTGCGGCATTACCAGGCGCCACGGTGCTCACAGGTGACGGGGGCCGGATAAATACGGTTTGCGATGAGGCGGGACGCTTTATACTTAAGGGTGTCGCCCGTCGCCCGGACACGCTGCAGGTGGTGCATCTCGGTTTTGCAGCAATCAAAGTGCCTTTCGCCGTCCCTGTTCACGGCAACGAAGTGATATTCGGACGTTTGTATGTGTCTGAGACGGAAAACCCGATTGAAACGGTCGTCGTCCGTGGCCAGGCCCCGATGTCGGTACAGAAGGGCGACACGACGCAGTTCAATGCAGAGGCTTTCAAGGCCCATCCCGATGCCGATGCCGGCGACCTGATAACCAAGATGCCGGGTGTGGTTATCCAGAGCGGCAAGATCGAGGCGCAGGGCGAACCGGTACGAAGGATTTATGTCGACGGTAAACTGTTCTTTGGGACTGATCCCATGGCGGCGCTGAAAAACCTTCCGGCCGATGCCATAGAGAGCATACAGTTTTTCGACGAGCAGAGCGAAATGTCGCGCTATACCGGTTTCGACGATGGCAACAGTCAGAAAGTCATAAATATAGTCACCAAAACAAAAGATCGGGAGGCCCTCATATTAAAGGGCGAGGCGTCGGCAGGTGCCGATGCGGGCGAGGGTGGTGGGGTGCGTTACCTGACTGGTGGCAATTTTTCACATTTTACAGAACGTCAACGCATAACGCTAACCGGACTGTTCAACAACGTCAACACCGCCAAGTTCGGACAGAACGATCTTCTGGAGAGCAGCGAGGTCGACGATAACGGCAATCTCAAAAACCAGCCGGCGGGTTTGCGCCGCATAACGGGGGCGGGAGTGAACTACTCACTGGAAACCAAGGTGGTGAAATTTTCGGGGAGCTATTTCTACGACCGCACCTCGAGTGATCTGGTGCGGGAGTCCGAGCGCAACTACTTCCCCGATCCCGACGGCGATTTTATGAGCAAGCGCAGCCGCTCGTCCCGCATCACGTCGGCAACGGCCGTCAACAACCGGATGAGCTTCAAGTTGGAACTGCGGCCCGATAAAAAGAACAGTTTCGAACTTTCGCCCAGGATCACCCTCTATTCCAACGACGAGGCGTCGTCGGGCAATGAAGTCGCCCTGCAGAGCAAAACCTCAGGCACGCCCACCGATTCGTTGAGCCGCTCCTCGTCGCTGAACCCTTCGTTGCGCCGCGAATACTCCATTGCGGGAAGTGCCGTGTGGTCGCACCGTTTCGGCAAGCCCGGGCGCTCGTTCACCTCCGGGTTGGATTTTAATTTCACAAACGTCTCCACCGACCGTTACCGCCGCGACCTCTACCGCGACTCCTACAACACCACGACGGGGGAGTGGAAGCCCGCCCGCGACACGATAGACCGCCTCGAAGACCAGGATGTGGCCAATAATTTCATGAGGGTCAGGATTACGTGGTCGGAGCCCATAGTTAACCGCCACCGTGTGTTGCTGAACATCAACGCGAGCCGCGACTGGGGCGGATCGGATAAGGAGAGCAATCTTTTCGACCGCGCCACGGGCGGATATACCCGGTTCGAGGCGTTACAAAGCAGCAGTTTCGACAAGGACTACCGTTCCGTAGGGGGTGGTGTGGGTTACGCCTTCTGGACAAAGCCGTTGTCGGTCAATGCCGGGGTCGACTATCAGAACATAAGTCAGTTGCGTAACGAATATCTGCCCAACGAGGTGGAGACCCGCTTCCGGTTCACGAATTTCCAACCTACATTTTCGTTGAAGTATTCGATAGAGAAGAGCCGTTACCTGAGGTTGCGATATCAGGGTCGGACCATACTGCCGCGCATCGACCAGATGCAAAACGTGGTCAACACCAACAGTGCGTTCAACTGGCGCGTGGGTAATCCTGATCTGAAACCAGGCTATCAGAACTCGCTGACGCTGTTCTATAACGCCTCGAACCAGCAAAAATCGACCAATTTCACCCTCACCCTCGATGCCCGGGCCAACTCCAATTATATCGCCACCATCACCGAGTCGCTGCCCATGGACACGGTAATTTACGCCTCCCTCTACGGCGATACCACCGGCAGGGGGTTCCGTACGGCGGTCGACGGCATATTCCTGCATAAACAGACCAACCTCGACGGATATTTCTCGGCCCGTTCATCGGCCACATACAGTTTTGTCTTCCGTCCGATACGCAGTAATGTCAACCTGTCGGCATCGTACAATTTCGTGCGGGCGCCGTCGATATATGGCAGCGTCCACAATTTTGCCATGATCAACTCGGGGGCGGTGCGTGTGGGAGTGACGAGCAATATCTCGCACAATATAGATTTTAACTTCTACTCCAATACGGCGTTCAATTTCACGGGCAACACGAGCCGCGCCAACTCCTCGTTCCTGAACCAGAATTTTTATTACTCTGTCAATCTGCTGTTCCCGGGAGGCATAGTGTTGGGCTCGCTCGTGACGTGGAAATACTACTCCTCGTCGACTGCGACCGGCAGTGCCACGTCGTTCCTGTTGGTCGACGCGGGGATAGGGAAGAAATTTTTCAAGCGCCGCAACGGTGAATTCCGCATAACGGCATACGACATCTTCGCCCGCAACAAGAACCTGCTGCACTACATCCATACCACTTACATCGAAGATGTGCGTACCAATACCTTGGGGCGTTATATCCTTGCGCGGTTCTCCTACAATTTCAACTCCATGACCTCGTCCCCGCGACAAGGCAAGTCATCTGCCTGGAAGAGCGTCGAGGATACAGACTCTTCGCGCTACCGCTCGCTGACCGATGTCCGATAGTCCGATCACCCGGGACGGAGCCGGCTCAAATCTTTTCAGACTTTGCCGCAGTAATTTATTTCACTGTTGCACAGAGCCGTATTTCGTGAATGGGTTGTTCGGGATCATTCTGGAAAATGGTGACGATGCTGGTGATGTTTCCTGTTTTCGATGTGTCGAGTGTGATGGTGAATGTCACTTTGGCACCAGGCGCTATCGTCTGCCCGCCACGTAGCGTGACAGATTTTACCGCACCTTTGGTCTGTACCGAACGGATTGCCAGCGGGGAGCGTCCACGGTTTTCGACCGTTATCTCTTTAGTGAATACTGTTCGGGCCTTTAGTATGCCCATGTCTTCATATTCGGTGCCGAACAGCGCCCGAGGGGCTTTTCTGCGGTCGATCCCGGCAAAATTGTCGATGGCGAATACCTTTACCGGGATACGTACGGCTTCTATTCCTGAAACCGATACGGTCAACACGTTATCGAGAACGCCATATATATTGCGTGCCCCGGGGTTGCACTCCACATCGACCGTCAATTTTTCTCCCGGGGCGATTCTCACCGGCCCCGGCGCTACGATGTGTTTCCCGTCGGAGGAGAACGCCACGGTGATCTCTTTGTTGGAACTGTTGGCCATACCCAGGATGATGGTTTTCGTCGTACCTTGTCCCACGCGGCCGAAAAAAAGATCTGCTGCATCCAGCCTCAATCCCGAAGCCGCCGTTACGGGATACTCCTCGGCAATGGTACGCTCGCGTGGCACCACATTGCCGGTCAGCGTAAAGGTAGCCCTGTCGCCGTTGTCGAATACCACATATATGTTCGACGACACCACCCCGGAACGGTTGGCCGGATCGAAATTCACCCTTATTTCACCTCTTTTGCCGGGCATCACTGGTTTGCGGCTGTATGAGGTAGCGGTACACCCGCATGTCGTCGACACATTGGCAACGACCAGAGGCGCAGTGCCGTTATTGGTGAAAATAAAAATATGGGATACCACGCCCGCCCCCTCTTTCACCACTCCGAGATCATGCCGGACAATATCGAACTTCACGTCCTGTCCCGCTGCGTCATGCATCACAAGTGAGAGGATAGCCGCGAGAACCGATAATGAAAATAGCCTCTTCATTTCCAAATTTTTAAAAAACCGGCCTGTCTGTCGGTCTGTTGCATGTACCAAAGGTAGTGATTTTCCGGTTCCGGCAGATACAGCAGGGGCCGGACATCGATGTCCGGCCCCTGTCTGTGCCGGGACGTGTTAACATAAACGGTCATTTAACACGCCCTAAGATTTTACCAGTATGCCTGGAATATGGCGATTCGGAATGAAGCCGTGGAACTCGGCCACGAAAGGACTTTGACCCTGACGTAGCGTGCCGACGGAATGCGGTCGTAGAATGCCACATAGTGTGTGCTGCTCGAAGGCATCAGCGGCGTGCCCTGCACGGTCCAGTTAGTCCTGTCGGAACTCGTAGCAACTTCGATCTCCGTCCAGCGGTAAGTGGTGCTCGACACATGGATGCGGAATCCTCCGATATTGGTGCGCTCCGAGGCCATGTCGACAACCAGTTCCAACTCCTGCGACGGGTTGAGCGTCGCATAGCTCGATGTCGATGTGCTGAACATGTTGTTGGGATTGGTCAGCGCCGGGGTGCTCGTAACACTCCAGCCGGTCCAGCTTGTCTGGGCCGTACCCGCAGGAGCCGTCGTGCGGTTGTCGTATGTGTTCGTGTTTATGGCGGATACCGTTACATATACCGTACTTAGGTTGGAACTGATCTTCGTACCTTCCACATTGGTGATCGATGTTATCCTCACCGGCACGACATACAACGGGTCGGTCATCGACGAGGTGTTGGACAGCGTCAGCGTCACCGAATCGACCGAAGCCTGCATCCCTTTGTGAATAGTCACTTTACCTTCGCCCAGGCTTGCTGTAACTCCCGACGGTAGCGCTTTGGCTGTAGTTTTGTTGATCTCATTGTAAGTGCCGACCAACGAATTGTCTATGGCGAAGTTCACAACCACGTCGGCTTTGGCCGTGCCGGTGATGAATGCCGGTATTTTGAATCCTACCGACGACATTCCCTGCTGCGAATATCCCGTGTTGACGACCGAGAAGTTATAGACGTTGGCTACCGGAGTCGAGGTCTTGACGAAAACCGTATTGACGTCGGTGCCGTCAATGACCGTCTCCTCCACTTCGCCATTTTCACACGACGCCATAAACAGCGACGCCAAAATTGCCAAAGTTGCAAGCAGAATATTTATGTTTTTCATAATCATATCTCTACATTAATTGTTTGAGATTGCTTAATTACTGTGCACATTTATTGTAGCTGTCCGAAACCCAGTTGAACGATCCGCGGGCCGGGTTCGATCCGTCGCCGGTGTAGTGTCCCTGGATATCGCGTCCGTTGCCGGTACAGTCGTGATAGAGATATCCCGACCCTTCGTTAAGCCTCCAGTAAGCCACAAGGCCGGTGGAATTCGACGGCACCCCGCAGAGGTTGCTCGCTATTTCGGCTGCTTTCAACGGGCGGTCCCAGAAACGTATCTCGCTTATGCGGCCCTGGAAGCGCTGCTGGTAACGGTGGGTCGAAGAGGTGTTCTCCTTCCACGACATCCCTATTTCAAGGGCGTCGAAGAAGTATGTCTTGCCGCTGCCGTCCATCGTATTGTCGAGTTTGCCGTCGACGAAGAGTTTGTAGCCTATACCGTCGTAGGTGAACGAGAGGGTATACCATCTCTTCAGGTCGAAACGGGTGTTCGACGCTATGGGGCCGTGGCTGGTCAGCCACTGCAACTGGTTGAGGTCGTAACCGCCTTCCCCGAAGCGCAGCAGGTGCGAGCTGCTCGCCGTACGTCCCTGCGGATTGTTGTCGCCGGGGCCCCAGTTCAAAAGGCGGCTGATGTTGATAGAACCCGTGTGCCATGAGTCGACAAAGAACTTCACCTCGAACGTGTACTGGTCTACTGACAGCCCTTTGCTGAAATAGAACGTTTCGTAGCCGTTGCCCGAGTTGTCGTTCGACGAAGTGGCCGCAATATCGAGCGCCGTGAAGTCGAGTACCCGGGCAACCTTCAGGTAGATCGTGTTGCTGGCTTCGAGCACCTCCATGCCTCCCGACACATTGGTGATCGTTACGGGAATGATATAGGTGACAACGTCGGAAAGCCCTGCGAGACTCTTGATTTTCACCGTTACAGGGGTCGACGTGTTTTTCCCCGCTTCGATCACGGCGTTCGAATTCATCAATTCGAAACTGCCTTCGGGCATGGGCTGGTAGGTTGTCGTGTAGAGTTTGTTGTAGGTGTCGAGCTTCGACAGGTCTACAGCGAATGTGACATTGAGGTCGGCAGTGGGAATGGTCGTTGCCGTTGCCGTTACGGAGTAAGTTGCCGGAGTGGTCTCGACAGCGAATTTGACTACGGGATTGGTCTCAGTGCCTGTGACCATCACCACATCCTTGAAATCAACGTAACCGTCGCAGCCGGAGAAAAGCGCTGCGGCTATCCCCATCGCAAGGACGGCCGGGTGTGCGATATATTTCATTATTTTCATAGCGATTTGTTTTTCAGGGTTACTTTACTGCAGGGTTGGCTGCCTGGATAGCGTTGCGGACATATCCGTATGCCGGATAGTGCTGGTAGTCGCGGTCGAAGTAGAACGCTCCGAATCCCTTTTTCGTTCCCTGTCTCGGATTCCAGCGGGCCATTCCTTCGAGTGAGTACATACGTTTGCCGTCGGGGCTGTAGGCCGCCGAACCGTTTGCTGCCAGATAGGGCGAACCTCCGTTTGCCCACCACTCGCCGAAGTTCTCGGTAACGACATACATATTGGCCGGGCACCATGCCGAAATATCGTCGAAACCGGTTTGCAATCTCGCGTCGGAGTGTTCAGAGAAGCCTTGGGTATAAGCCTGGCGCACGTAGAAATTTACATAAGGCAGGGTTTCCTTGGGAGGAAGGTAGTTCTTGCTGAAGAAGTCGATGATCAGGTACTTTTTGCGGCCTGCTTCGGTCTCGGCCATCGGGCCTATGGATTTGCCTATGATCTGTACGAATTTGGTGAAATTGCTGCCGTTCAGCCAGTCGCCTTCGGGCTCATAGTCCAGGTCGATGCCGTCGATATACTCCTCTCCATCCTCGTCCTTGCCTGGCAACTGCGCCAGCAGGTCGGCCGCATAGGTTGCTATGCTCGTGTCGTCGTATACCCAGTCCTTATTTACTTCATCGTAGCTGACCGCATATTTAGGAGTAACCCCGTCTTCCTTCATCTGCCTTTCGATGCGGCAGATCGTGGGCATCAGCATCTTGATCCCCTTGAGTTTACGCACCTGGCGCATCTCGTTGTAGGCTATGGGGTTCTCCTCCTTGGTGGGAAGTCCCATCCACACCGAGCAGAAGTCCATGCTGTCGGGAAGCCCTGCGAAGTGCTCGCCCCACGACGGCGACTTCTTGTAGGGAGCCACCACGCCCTCCTTATGGGCGTAGGCTGCGAACCAGCCGTAGAATATCTGGTGTTCGCTCTCTTTGTAAGCCCTCAGGTTTTCGTAATACTTGTCGGTATAAGCGTACGGTTTCTGTATCATTTCGGTTTTCTGCTCCGTCCACTCGTCGCAACCCGTCACGACGAATGCCAGCAGGGCCGTCGATAGAAATATCTTAGTCTTCATATATAGCGTTTTTTAGGTTAAACTCTATTTTTTGTCCCACCAGAGTTTTGTGCCGCCATTATCCGCGCCACCGAGCAGTGTCACGCCTTTCTGCACTCCGGCCGAGTTGCCGAGGTATTCCGAGGTCGGGAACGGCATGCGGCGGATTTGTGTAGTGGAATTGATGGTTCCGGCGCTGTTGTTGACCAGCACGGGGAATATCCTGGGATACGACGTGCGGCGGAACTCGCTCCACGCCTCCATGCCGTCGGGATACATCGCAATCCATTTCTGGGTTATGATACGCTCCAGCTTTACTTCCAGTGTGGCGGCTTCGTCCCATGCTATGGTTATCGCGCTCGGGGCGCCGGCGTTGTTGCCGCTTACCACCGGGTCGGTATAAGTGGCGGGAACGGCAACCGAGGTGATGTAGTCGCCCGGAGAAACTCCCCACGAATCCATCGACTTGCGGATACCTTCCTCATAGAGGCTCTGGGCGGCGGCGCCCATGCTCCACCCGCGGGCCGCTCCTTCAGCGCGCAGGAAGTATACCTCTGAAGCCGACATCCACAATATCTCCTTGTCGGAGGCGATGTTGAGTTTGGATATGATCGTGGAGTTGCGGTAGTTGGCCATATTGGACGAGGTGATGTTGATACCCGTGCGGACACCGTGGTATGTACCGTCCGATGTGGGCAGGAAATACTTGGGCATGCGCGGATCGGCGTAACCGTTCATGTATGCATCCATCGTGGCACCCATGCGGATATCGTCGAAGTCGTTGCAGATCACATACAGCGGGTTGTTGTAGCTGATCGACGAGCCGTTCTGCAACGCCGCCGTTTCGCTGATGTCGGTCATTACGCCTATAGCGTGATTTACCGCGGCTTCAGCTTCCTGCTTGGCTTTTGTGGGATTGGCGTAGACGATGCGCATTGCCAGACGCAGGCGCAGCGAGTTGGCGAACCTGATCCATTTCACAACGTCGCCCTTATAGATGTAGTCGTAGTACTCCATCAGCTTGGCCGAGGGGTTGCCCAGGTAGAAGTTGGTCAATTCGGTGATCGCCGTGTTCAGTTCCGTGAAGAACGAGTTGTAGATGGCTTCCTGGCTGTCATAATCGAGTTGGGTGCTACCGTCGCCGAATTTGAGATACGGCAGGGGCCCGTACATGTCGGTCACACGGTGCATGCCTTCCACCTTGAGTATCTGTCCTATGGCGAATATGTGCGGCATGTTGTCCTTCTCGGTAGACTTGCGCAGTTCGTTCCACGGGGTCATTATGTTGGTGTAGGCCTGGTTGAAGGCTGCGCTATACCAGTTTGGATAAAGGGCGTAGGTTGTATTGTCGGCATTCTGGTACCAGTACCTCGGTGCGGCCATATATCCCGAATAGATATCGGCGCAGAGGTTCTGTGTGATCTGGTACATTTCGTCCCCGAAAAGCGGCTGTTGCGCTATGGCAAATACGTTTCGCTGCATCTGTGCCAGCGGTGCGCCGTATTTTAGACCATCGTATTTCATCATCCCCTCCGTCACTCCGTATGGGTCGGTGTTCTTCTTCTCGTACTCCTTGGTACAACCTCCGAACAGAACGATAGCCAGCGCGGCCGGGAGAAATATTGTATGTAGTGATAATTTCTTTTTATTCATGGCTTCTATGCTTATCGGTTAGAAGTTCAATTTTACCGCAAAACCTACGCTGCGAAGGCTCGGCTGCATGAAATAGTCGATACCCTGGAAATAGGTGCCGGTGCTGGCCGTGGATTCTGGATCGAACGGTGCCCGGTTGTAAATCATCAGAAGGTTGCGCCCTACAAGTGAGACGTTTATCCCCTTGATGTACTTTAACGCTTTTTTGCCCAGCGGTATTGTGTAGCCCAGCGAGAGCTCGGCCAGACGCACGTTGGTGGCATCGTAGATATACATCGAACCCACACCCTGGCCCGAGCCGACTACCGAGTAGTAGTTCGAAGCGGGCAACAGGTAACCGTTCACCACCACGCCACCGTTGTCCCTGGCCTGCGCCGATGCTTCCGACACGCCGAAGCCGTCCATGATGGATTGTGTCACCGAGAGGCCGATACCGCCCACGCGTGCGCTGATCAGGAAGTCCAGGTCGACGCCCTTATACGAGAATCCGTTGCGGAAACCGAGCGTGAAGTCGGGGGTGACGCGGCCTGCATAGGTTTGCGCGCCCTCCGGATCGGCTTCGACGCTGAACGTAACGGGATTGACCCAGATCATACCGTGCTCGTCGGTGCGCAGTTTGTTGACATACAGGTCGCCCATTGTGCCGCCCTCGGTGAGGAACATGTGGTATGCCGAGTTACCGCCCAGGTCGATGCGGTCCATCTCGATAAGATCGCCGTTGACCGGATTGCGCAATCCGGGCTCGATCAGCTGGTCGATCTTGTTGCGGTTCAGAGAGTACACCAGCGACGAATTCCACTCCACGCGGCCTATATCCTGTTTCAACCCGAGCGTAAGCTCGATACCTTTGTTCGATACCTTACCTGTGTTTACGTAGAATCCGCTGTATCCGCTACTCGTCGGCAACGTACCGTGGATCGTCTGGTTATAGGTCGACGACTGGTAGAACGTGGCGTCGATCTTCACCTTATTGCCCCAGAATGTGGCGTTGAAACCGCCTTCCCACGACTTGGTCCTTTCCGGTTTGATCGGGAACGGAAGGTCGGTGAACATGCTCGGCAGACCCATGACCATTTCGTGAGTCGGATTTGACACATAGCGTAGCGGGTGGTTTCCCACTTCGCTGTAAGAACCCCTCAATTTGAGGAACGACAGGGTATTGGAACGGATGCCGAAAAGGTCTGTCGCCACCACTGAAAGACCTACCGACGGATAGAAATACGACATGTGCGATGTGTTGGCCAACATCGAAGCCCACTCGTTACGTCCCGACAGGTCGATATAGACCATGTTTTTATAGCCCAACTGAGCCGTTGCGAATACCGACTGGATATTGTCGTCGTAACCTTCCTGCAGGTATTTCACGTCGCCCGGGTTTTGGCTGATATTGCTGAATGCGAACAGGTTTGCCACACCTGCTCCTATGCCCCCCAGTTTACCTCCGTGCGATGTGGACACGTTTTTGGTGTTCATGTAGCTGGCTCCCACGTTGGCTGCAATGCTGTAGTCATCTATAGTTTTGTTGATGTTGACTATGGCGTCGGCGTAGAGGCGCTTGGTATTGGTGTTGTCGCGCGAATAGAATCCGTTGTCGGAGGCCAGTACGGTCCATGTCGAGGCGTAGTATTTGCGTTCGCTCACCTCGACGTTGTTGTCGAATTTGGCACGTCCCGTCACGTTGATCCAGTCGGCGATCTGGTATTTAGCCGTACCGTTAACAAGGTAGCGGTCCTTCTCGTTGCCGAACAGGTTGCGCTCCGTGATCCAGTAGGGGTTCTGCATGCCGTAACCCTGGTCGCCGAAGGGCCAGAACTGCGTTTTGAAGAAGCGCTCCGGATTGTAACGCTCGAAGGTTTCGTATTTGCGGATGTCGTCGCCCGGAGGGAACAGGTAGACGGGTATCAACGGGTTGGAGTACTGACCCTGCGAGACCATGTTCTGCTCGTTGATGTTGGCGTACATGAACCCCACGTCGAAGGTCAGTTTACCATCGAAATAGGTCGATGTGTTGCGGAACGAGACGTTGTAGCGGTCGTAGTCGTTGTTGTGGATGATACCGGCGGCATTGACCGAGCCCACCGAAATATAGGTCTGGCTCTTCTCGTTGCCCGTAGACAGCGATACAGAGTTGGTTACGTTGAAGCCCGTCTGGAAAAAGTCGCGCGGCTTGTAGGAACTCGGCTTATCGAGTTTGTCACCCCAACTGTAGTAACTCTCGACCTCCGACAGTCCGTAAGTGTTCTGGAAGCGGGGCATCACAAACGGCGAGAAGAATGTGGTATTGTTGGTGTATTGTATTGAGAAGTCGTTCTTTACCCCTTTTTTGGTGGTTATTATCACCACGCCGTTCGCTGCGTCGCCTCCGTAAAGGGCTGCCGCCGCGGGACCGCTGAGGATCGACATCGACTCTATATCTTCGGGGTTGAGGTTCGAGATACCGTCGCCCGACTGCCCGGCGCCCGAGTAGAAGTCTCCGTCGGGTTGCGAGCTGCTGAGTGAAGGCATAGGGATACCGTCGATCACATAGAGGGCGTTATTGTTGCCTACCAGCGACTTGGTGCCGCGCATCACCACGCGCGACGAACCGCCCGCACCGGCCGACGAAGAGTTGATCGTCACCCCGGCTACCTTGCCCGAAAGCGAGTTGATGAAGTTGGCGTCCTTGACCCGCACCACTTCGTCGGAGTTGATCGTCTGTACGTTGTATGCCAGCGATTTCGACTCTTTGGTGATGCCGAGGGCCGTAACTACAACCTCGCCCACCTTGATGGACGACTCCGACATGATGATGTTCAACACGCGGCTGCCTCCTATGGCCACCTCTTTGGCTTCCATCCCGAGGAATGACAGTTGCAGCGTTTGCGCGTTTTCGTCGACATTGAGTGTGAAATTACCTTTGGCCCCCGTCGTCGTGCCGTTGAGCGTTCCCTTCACAAGGACGCTCACTCCGGGCAGCGGCGCGCCGTTCTGGTCGGTCACGGTACCCTCTATGGTACGGCTTTTGGCTTGAGAGCTTTTTTGTGACAGGATGATTGTCGACTCTTCGACCGCAAAAGTGATATCGGTGTCCCTGAGTAACTGCGAAAGGACTTCCCTGAGGTTTTTCTGTTGTGCACTTACCGAAACTATCCTGCCGACGTTTACATTTTTGTTATATACGAACAGGTAGTTGGTCTGTTTTTCGATTTCGTTGAGAACCTTTTCGAGCTGCACATTCTGCAGGTTCAGGTTTACGGAAACGTTCTGCGCGTAACTCTGGTGCGCGATCCCGAGGCTCATTACAACGACAAGAAAAAAAGAAAAGACGAAATTTTTCTTCATGCTGTTGGTTTTTGGTTTTAAGTTAGTTTTAGGGCGCAGCCGCACCCGGTGTTGCCATTTCTCCCTCCGTGCACGGGGCCGGAAAAGAGTGTGAAGTTTTTCCGGTTTAGTTTGCAATGGCTTTTTTCATACGCATGTTGTTTTTTGTTTGTATTTATCCCAGATAATTTGCTTATCCAATCATAGTGATCTTCCCTGCCCGGCACCCGCCTCTTGTAGCATATAAGGCGACATTTCTGCAAAATACTTCGCCCTGAAACCGGAACATTGCCTTCCCTGGGAACGTTAAACCACCCCTGGGCGTACTCTTAGAAACTGTTTAAAAATATTAATCTTGTTCTTTTCCTGCTGTTTGCCGCGCTTTTTCGCGGTGGAATTCGTTAAATAGGAGCCGCTATTCGCCTCATCCCTCCACAAAAAATCATCAACAAACAGATGTAAAATAACTTCGGTAATATTCTTAAACAGTTTCTAAGAGTCTGTCTAATTTTCCAAAAGAAATATGGCGAAAGCCGAGGGCAGAGCGTCGAACTACGTTCGAAAGCTATCCCA
>JAVBMJ010000022.1:0-72604 GCA_031552535.1 Rikenellaceae bacterium | reverse complement strand
CTGCCGGCGGGAATAACTCTTTGGCAGGACGGCGGTTTTTTGGGACACAAGCCCGATAATGTCACGATTAAGATGCCTGTCCGAAAGCCTCGCGGCAGAGAATTAACTGATGAACAGAAACATGAGAACCGTCAAATATCTTCATTTCGAGTAAAGGTCGAGCATGCGATAGGGAGAGTAAAAATCTTCCGTATTGTCAAAGAACGCTTTCGGTGCCACAAGCTTTTTTTCAACGATCTCGTTTTTGAAATCGCTTGTGGATTACATAATTTCAAATTGTCTTGTATTTAAATGAATATAAACTCTAGTTTCTCAGAGGGGTCAGATTTCGTTTTGAGACATTTTCCCAGACAGTCTCCCTGTGTCGGGATGCGGGTTTTAGACAGGCACCTAAGGCTTGTCCGGTCTTCAGAGTTTGTCGCCGTAAGCCAGATCACCCACGTCGCCGATTCCGGGAACTATATACGATTTAACAGTAAGTTCCTGGTCCACAGCACCGCTCCATATCGTCGAATTCTGCTTTGGAAGCCGCCGCCGGACATATTCAATCCCCTCCTCGCTCGAAATTACCGCCGCGACATGAGTATGCTTGGGGATGCCACCCTGCTCCAGCAAGGCTTTATAGGCCAACATCAGGGAGCACCCTGTGGCCAGCATCGGGTCTACCAATATCAACACCTTGTCCGTAAGGTCGCCGCATGAGATGTACTCGATCTTCACATTGAAAGTGCCGTCTTTGCTGTATTTGCGGTAGGCCGACACGAAAGCGCTCGACGCCCCGTCGAAATAGTTCAGAAAACCTTGGTGGAAAGGAAGCCCCGCCCGCAGGATTGTTGCAATAACTATTTCGTTATCAGGAAGGTCTATCTCGGCCTCGCCCAATGGAGTTTCGACCGTGGTTGTGGTGTACTCGAACGTTTTACTGATCTCGTAGGCCATAACCTCGCCCACGCGTTCGAGATTGCGACGGAAACGCATCGGGTTCTTCTGGATGTCGATGTCGCGCAATTCGGCTATAAAACGGTTGAGTACTGTTTTTTCCTTGTCCAATATATGCACCATATCCGGGGTATTAGGGTATATACAAATTATTATAGGTTAGCAGTAAGACGAATTAAGGGTTGGAAAATAGTTTAAGAAACTGTTTAATTTTCCTGTGGAAAAAGATTTAAGTATATTCCGGTGATGATTTTTGCGTGAAAATAGAGGCGCATAGCGGTGTTCTATGTAACGAAATTTTTATGCGAAAAGCGGCCCGGAAGAACTTATAATACTTTCCATAGGAAATTTAAACAGTTTCTAAGATATTTCTCTCGTTCTTTTTCAGCACTTCCCATTATTCTTTTCCGCCGGTCTTTGCTCCATATCCCAGATATACAGCTTCATACCGGCGAAAAGTGCCTTGTGTCAAAATACGCAATATACATCAGCGGGACACATTGGCCGGTTAAAGATACGAAAAATATCCGGAGAACAACGCCATACCGCTACATAACTGATTTTTGCAGTCCGGGAGAGCAAACCACACTGCACATTGCACGTGATACGCTCTATTCTATTGTTTGGCGGGATAGTTTTTCTTAATGCCTTTTTTATCGGATAATGTGGCTTTCGAACCGCCGGAGACGGCCATCTGCACGACGTCATAAGCCGTACATTCGAGCCAGCTGCCACCCGAAAGCGATGCATGGATCTCTCCGCATGCCATCTGAGGACTTTTCACCGAACTGCCTCCAGAAGCCTGGAGGGTGCATTTCTCACACCGCCCGTTGATAGTGGCACTCGACGAAGACGAAAGGCTGAGTCCCAGATTGCGGCACAGCAACACCCCGGAATAGGATGCCGACGACGAGATGTTCACTTCCACATCCAGACTGGCATCTATACGCCCCTCGAAACGTCCCGCCGATGCGATGTCAAGGAGGCAACTCCCGGCAACCACTTCCCCCGTACAACTTCCGGCACTGGCAATATCTATCCGCAGGGCTCCAAATTTCAACGAAGGATCGATTGAGGCCGATGCCCCGGAGGTGATTTTCAGATAATCGAAGCCGGGTGTGGTTATGTTCACGGTAGCATCGGGCATGCGGCTCGTGTCGTGTGACGCCGCAATACGGACGATCAACGTTTCACCGCTGTTAACCAGCTCCACATATGGCATCATAAGGTCGTAGGTTTCGACCGAGGCATTTATATCGCCTTTCATCAAACGGAGCCTTATACCGTCGCCCACCTCTATTTTATTGAATCGCTTTATTGTGCGGTATTCTACCGAGGTTGTGAACCTGGTGTCGGTATTGTCGGTTTGTTTTATTCTTTGCTTGTGCTGCTGGCCGCTGACGGCGACGGGCATGCCCAGCAGGATCGCCGAGACGATTATTATGTGTTTCATGGTTTCCTGTCTTTTATCCTGTGATAAAGATATTTATTTTTTGCGATATTCAGAAACTGTTTAAAAATATTACCCTCGTTCTTTTCTTTTGTTTGGCGCGCTTTTTCGCGGTGTAATTCGTTAAATAGGAAACACTATTCGCCTCATTCCACCGCAAAAAATCATCGGCAAACAACTATAAAATAACTTCGGTAATAAATTTAAACAGTTTCTCAGAAAGCTATCCGGGAGTTTGTCCAATTTTTCCATATTAATCCCGGAATCTCCTTAAATCTTTTTTCTCAGGAAAATTAAACAGTTTCTAAGGCTGGTAACATAGGCCTTCCTCAAATGTCCATCACAGGGATCTCCCTGAACTGGCATCCGGGATGGTGCCTGGCGAGGTACTCCCTGAGGTAAGATTCAGTGTCATTGGTTATCTCCGGCGAAGTGTCGTTGTATCGGTTGTAGACGAGCATCACCACGTTGGCTTTGCGGTTGCGGCACACCTCCAGGCTCAACAGCGTGTGGTTGATGCTGCCGAGCGCGGGATTAGTCACCAGAATCAGAGGCATATTCCGCTCGACGGCATAATCGAGCATGGTATAATTCCCGTGCAGGGGAACCAGAAGCCCCCCGGCACCTTCGACAAATACCAGTTCGTAGCGCGAACGCAACGTCGAGGTAGCCCAGTCTGCAGCCTGAAGATTGACCGTAACCCCGGCGAGGCGGGCGGCGAGGGCGGGTGAGGCGGGATATGGCAGGCAGATGGGACATGTGGTGCCGTCGCGGTCCTCCGGCATGAGTTTCGAACCCATGATTTTGCGATGCAACAGTATGTCGCCCGATATTGAATCGCTGTCACACCCTGTTTGCACGAGTTTTTGGGTTATAACTTTCAACCCTTTGCCGAGAGCTTCGCGGGCCAGGTAGCCGGTGGCATAACTTTTCCCGACTTCTGTGCCGATGCCGCTCACGAAATAGACTCCGCGTTCCATAATCACGTTTTACATTTATGATGTAAATGTAGTACCTTTGTTCCGATTCAGCAAATGTTTTGGGTTGAAAAGATGGACAATCTTGCAGAGAAAATACCGGCAGACGTGCCACTTAGTTACGACGCGGCAGTCGATTTGGCCCGCAGCACGCCCTTGGAGGAACTTGTGGGGACGGCCGCCGGGTTGAGGGACCATTTCAGTGGGCGAAGGATAGACTCCTGCTCGATCCTTAATGCCCGTAGCGGACTTTGCAGCGAGGATTGCAAATGGTGTTCGCAGTCCCGGTTCAGCCACACGCGTGCCGAGGTCTATCCTCTCGTGCCGAAAGCGCGTGCGCTTGAAGCGGCCCGCTATAATGAAGAGAGGGGTATAGGGCGTTTTTCGCTCGTGACGAGCGGGCGGGCGGTTACGGGTGGCGATTTCGAACGGATATGTGAGATATACAGCGACCTGCGTGCCAAAACGAAAGTGAGGCTATGCGCGTCGCTCGGATTGCTCACAAGGGAGCAGATGCGGCGGTTGAAGGAGGCCGGAGTGGAGCGTTACCATTGTAACCTGGAAAGCGCCCCGTCGTTTTTCCCGTCACTGTGTACTACGCACACTACCGAAGATAAATTACAAACGCTGCGTGAGGCTCGTGCTGCCGGGCTCGACCTTTGTTCGGGAGGAATAATCGGCATGGGTGAGACGATGGAGCAGAGGATAGAACTGGCGGTGATATTGCGCGATGCGGGGGTTAAAAGCATCCCGGTCAATTTTCTCAATCCTATAGAAGGTACCCCCCTGGAGGGTACGCCGCCGCTGGATGACGATGAATTGGTGGCGAGCGTGGCCATGTTCCGGATCATCAATCCCGATGCCGACATACGTATGGCTGGAGGAAGGGTGCTTTACCGCCATTTGCATAAGCCTCTGCTCGGGGCCGGTGTGAGTGCGGCCATCATGGGCGATATGCTCACGACCACCGGGTCGGATATTGCGGCCGACCGCCGTATGTTCGAAGAGTGCGGTTTTACGATGCGGGGTATTGGGGAATAATAATTTTCGGTTAGTTATGAGGCGGTTTATTATAACAGGTTTGATTTGCCTGATTTCTGCTGCAGTGTCGGAAGTTTCGGCCCAGAAGTCTTCGGCGTTGGTCTTCGATAACGAGGTTTGCGACTTTGGTCAGATAAAAGAAAACGGGGGCAAGGTTAACGTCACATTCCGTTTCACCAACACTGGCGTTACACCGGTGGTGATTGAGCGTGTGGATGTGAGTTGCGGTTGCACCAGTTCGCAGTTTTCGGCAAAACCGGTGATGCCCAAAGGCCGGGGGTCGATAACGGTGATATTCGATCCCGAGGGACGTCCCGGGCATAACCACAAAGAGGTGACGGTGGTCAGCGGCGGTGGTAAGAATATCAACACGCTTGTTATCAAGGCCGATGTCAAGCCGCGCCCGAGGCGTGTGGAGGATGACTATCCGGTGGCGCTGGGCGAAGGGCTGCGTGTGGACCGTACGACAGTAAGCATGAGCCAGGTGGGCCAGGGCCAGGCTAAATCGACAGTGATAAGATATGTCAACACATCGAACAGGGAGCTTACGTTGGAGGTGCGCAGCGAAGATCCGGAGGGTGTTTTCACGGTCCGGGCGCCGGTGCGTGTTGCAGCCGGTGCGCGAGGCGACATTACAGTGACGTGTGACCTTTCCGGGAAGGAGGTATGGGGTGGCTTATCTGCCGATGTGGCGCTGGTTGTCAACGGGAAGTGGCCTTCGGCGGTTATCTCGGTGTCGGCAACCGGGGTCGACGACTTCGGCGACAGATCAGTCGACAGCGATAGGCCGATAGCCAGGGCTCGTTTGGATAAGCAGTTTCACAACTTCGGCGATGCAGGGTGCGGCGAGACGAAGCAGACAATAATCACACTGCGCAACGATGGCGACGGGCCGTTGACCGTAAGATCTGTGAAGGCAGAGCAGGGGGTCGATCTGTCGCTGGTACCGGGCATGGAGATCGCTCCGGGAGCGAGCGTCGATGTGGTTGTCAGGGTGGTTTTCCCGGATTACCCCACCGAGATGTATTCGCGTGCGGCATACATCGTCTTCAACGACCCGCAACGACCCGTAAGGACCATAAGGCTGACGGGCAGGGTGGTAAAATAGCGATGCACCAAAAATAAGTATCATAGTTGTAATTCATTGTAAATGTATAAAATACTTAAAAAAACAGAACTTGCCCCGGGAATATTCCTGATGAATATCCTTGCGCCCCGTGTGGCGCGGTCGGCCATGCCCGGGCAATTCGTAATTGTCCGTGCGGGGGAAAAGGGTGAACGCGTGCCGCTGACGATTTCGGACTACGATCCAGGTGAGGGCTGGGTGTCGATAGTCACGCAGACAATAGGGGTGTCGACCCGCAAAATATGTTCACTGGCCGAAGGTGACTCGCTCGAAAGTTTTACGGGGCCCCTCGGGCGCCCGTCGGAGTTTGTTCACGAAGACCTGGCGGTTTTGCGCGGCCGCCGCATGCTGTTCGTGGCGGGCGGCGTCGGAGCTGCGCCCGTTTACCCGCAGGTGAAGTGGCTCCATGAGCATGGTGTAGGGGTCGATGTCATAGTGGGAGCGAAAACCAAAGGGGCGTTGATTATGACCGGGGAACTGCGCGGCGTGGCGGCGAACCTATACATAGCCACCGACGATGGCAGCGAAGGTTACCACGGATTGGTAACGGGACTGATGCGCGACCTGATAGACCGCCAGGGAAAACACTACGACGAGGTGGTGGCGATAGGGCCCATGATAATGATGAAGTTCGTGGCGGCGGCGACCAGGGAGTATGGTATAAAAACCGTAGTTAGTCTCAATACGCTGATGGTCGACGGCACTGGTATGTGCGGGGCGTGCCGTGTGAGTGTCGGGGGCAAAACGCGCTTCACGTGTGTCGATGGGCCTGAGTTCGACGGTCACGAGGTGGATTACGACGAGGCCATGCGCCGGCAGGGGATGTACCGTTCGCTCGAAGAACGTGCAAATAAAATTGCCGAAGAGCGCGCCGGTGGACATGTTTGCAAAGTGGGACTCGACAAATAACAGCCGGAGGATGTCTATATTTTACAATCAGTATATAAATTGCAGATGGCAGATAAGATAGGCCGGGTTCCGGTCAGGGAGCAGGCTCCGGAGGCGAGGGCTGCGAATTTCGAGGAGGTCTCATACGGTTACGACGAGGGCGAGGCCCGGTTGGAAGCTTCGCGTTGCATAGCGTGCAAAAAGCCGCGTTGCGTCGAGCAATGTCCCGTGTCGGTACAGATACCGCAGTTTATTGCATGTGTGGCAGCTGGCGAAATGGATAAAGCGGCAGAGGTTATCGCCGGCGATAACCTGTTGCCGGCGATCTGTGGCAGGGTATGCCCGCAGGAGAGCCAGTGCGAAGGGGCGTGTATCCTCGGGATCAAGGGCGAACCGGTGGCGATAGGCAAACTGGAGCGCTACGTGGGTGACCACGCGCTGGCCTCGGGCAAGAACCATGCTCAGGTGGCTCCGCCGAACGGCAAGCGTGTGGCGGTGATAGGCAGTGGGCCTGCGGGCCTGGCCTGTGCGGCCGACCTGGCGAAGATGGGTTATGGGGTAAAGATATTCGAAGCCCTTCACCGTGTGGGAGGGGTGTTGGAGTACGGCATACCGGAGTTCAGACTGCCCAAGGAACGTGTCGTGGCCCGCGAGGTGGACAATGTGCGCCGTCTGGGCGTCGTGATAGAGACCGATGTCGTGGTGGGGCGTACTGTGACTGTCGACCAGTTGCTCGACGAGGAGGGTTACGACGCGGTGTTCATAGGATCCGGGGCAGGATTACCCAAGTTCATGGGAATCCCGGGCGAAAACCTGAACGGGGTGGTGTCGGCCAATGAGTTCCTGACACGGTCGAATCTGATGAAGGCCTACGACACGAGCTACGATACCCCTATCTACGTGGGGCGGCGTGTTGCGGTCGTGGGCGGAGGCAATGTGGCGATGGATGCCGTGAGAACCGCCAAACGTCTCGGCGCCGAGGCTACAATAGTCTACCGTCGCTCGGAGGCGGAACTCCCGGCGCGGGTCGAGGAGGTGCATCATGCCCGCGAGGAAGGCATAGAATTCCGTATGCTGACCAACCCGGTGGAGATATTGGGCGACGACAAGGGATGGGTGCGCGGCCTGCGCTGCGTGCGCATGGAGCTGGGCGACCCCGACGAATCGGGCCGCCGTTCGCCGCGGACAGTAGAGGGTTCGCAGTTCGACATGGAGTGCGACGTGGTGATCATGGCACTCGGCACATCGCCCAACCCATTGATAGTGAGTACAACCCCGGGACTGGAAAGCAACCGCTGGGGATGCATCGTAGCCGGCAGCGACGGGGCCAGCTCCAGGCCCGGAGTATTTGCCGGAGGAGACGTGGTAACAGGAGCCGCAACGGTGATCCTCGCAATGGGGGCAGGCCGGACGGCCGCAAAAGCGATAGATAAGTATCTGGCTGATAAATAGATTCTTCCTGTGCCCGGTATACGATTGCGACTTCCCCGAATAAAAGCCATACAACATATAAAGTACGAATCAGAGTGATTGGAAACGAATTTTTTATAACCGGTATGGGTATTATTTCGGCGTTGGGGCGTGGCTGTGGTGCCACGTTGTCGGCGTTGCGTGGCGGGGTGCCGGGTATCGGGGAGATGCGTTATCTGGATAGTATTCACCGGGAGTTTCCGGTGGGTGAGGTCGGTTACAGCGACGGGGAGTTGTGCGCGATGGCGGGAGTGGGTGCGGGGGAGATTTCCACTCGCACTTCGCTGCTGGGTATGATAGCTCTGGGCGAGGCGCTGGACGGGGCGGGGTTGCAGGATCGCGAGGGGCTTAGGATAGCTTTCGTTTCGGGTACGACGGTGGGGGGAATGGATAAAAGCGAGCGTTATTACGCCGATTTCCTGGAGAACGACACGCGCAACGGATATATAGCTTCCCACGACTGCGGGGCCTGTACCGAGATGACGGCCAGCCGTTTCGGCGGATTTTCGCTCGTGACGACCATATCTACGGCGTGTTCATCGGCGGCCAATGCAATAATCCTGGGCGCAGACATGATACGCAGCGGGAGGGCCGATATCGTTGTGGCCGGGGGGAGCGAGTGCCTGACCAGGTTCCACCTCAACGGCTTCCGTACGCTGATGATACTTGACAGGGAGCCGTGCCGTCCATTCGACCGCGACCGCGGGGGGATCAACCTCGGCGAGGGCGCCGCTTATGTGGTATTGGAGTCGGCGGAATCGGCGGCCGGACGCGGGGCAAAGCCTCTTTGCCGCCTCGCGGGATATGCCAACACCTGCGATGCGTTCCACCAGACAGCCTCGTCGCCAGACGGCAAGGGTGCGTACATGGCTATGAAGCAGGCGCTTGCTGAGGCAGGATTGCAGCCAGGAGATATAGATTACATCAACGCCCACGGCACGGGAACGGGGAACAACGATCTGAGCGAGGGCATAGCGATAATGAAACTCTTCGGCGATGCGGTTCCGCCCGTTTCGTCGACCAAGCCCTTCACGGGCCATACCACGAGTGCGGCTGGAGGTGTCGAGGCAGTGATCTCGATCATGGCGCTCAGGGAGGGATTCATCCCGGTAAACCTCAATTTCCGCAACCGCATCGGGGAGTTGTCGTTTTCGCCTGCCACAACGCAGGAGCCTCCGCGTGAGTTGCGACACGTGCTGTCGAATTCGTTCGGGTTCGGGGGCAACGATTCGGCGCTAATTTTCTCAACGATATAGATATGGCTGTTTACATAGAGGCTTCGGAGCAGATATCGGTGCAGGCGCCCCTTTCTGATGCGTGGTTCGATTCGCCGGCGGTGCCAGACAGCGTGTATGTGCGTGCCGCCGACCCCGACTTCAGGGAGTGGCTCGACGCGGGTACGGCCCGGCGCATGGGCCGTTTGCTGAAGCGGGCCATGGTCACTTCGCGTGCGGCGGTGCGGCGGTCGGGGATAGCGATGCCCGATGCGATAATCAGCGGTACGGGGCTGGGGTGCATCGAAAGTACGGGGATATTCCTCGAAGCGATGATCCGTAACGGCGAGGAGTTGCTGCAGCCGACCCATTTCATGCAGTCGACCCACAACACGATAGGGTCCCTGATCGGGATCGACCTCGGGTGCCACGGCTGCAACAGCACCTATGCCCACAAGGGTATTTCGTTCGAAAGCGCCCTTCTCGATGCCTTTCAGCAGATGGGACTTGGCAGGATACGCACTGCACTGGTGGGGGGATATGACGAGATGACGCCCGACTACCATCTGCTCCTGAGCCGAATAGAATACTGGCGGCGCGATGATGGGACGCATGACCTGAGGCACGGCCATGAAGCGTTCTCGGGCGAGACATCGGTGAGTTTCATGCTCTCGTCCGGGAAGAGCGAAAAGACGGTGTGCGCCGTGGGAGGCGTGGAGATAGCTTATGGCCGCCATCCCGGAGAGTTGTCGGCGGTGCTCGGCGGGATGCTCGCCCGTGCCGGCATAACCGCCGGTGAGGTGGATGCGGTAATAACGGGCATGAACGGCAACGGCGCCGTCGACGACGTTTACCGGCAAACAGCGGCGGAACTGTTCCCCGGCAAGAGGCTGGTTCGCTATAAGCATATCTTCGGCGAATCGTATACGGCCACGGCACTCGGGATGTATGCCGCCGCGACGTGTCTTTCGAAAAGCCGTATACCGGCCCACATGGCGGCGGACGGTGGGGGCGGGATCGACAACCCTCGCGCGATAGTGGTTTATAACCGGTCCGGGAATGCCGATTCGTTAATCCTCTTGCAAGCGGTTTAGAAACTGTTTAAATTTGTTAACGTTCGTCAAACGGCCAGAACCCGGCCCCTAAGAAATCCGGCCTATGTACGCAGATATTGTCGTTCCGCTTGCACTGCAAACGCTGACTTACCGGCTCGACACCTTGCCGGAAGCCGGCGAGGGCGACGCTGTGGTCGTGGGCCTTGGACGCAACAAGATATACATGGGGATCGTGTGGAAGATACACGACCGGGCGCCACGGGTGAAGAACCTCAAGCCGGTGTTGCGCATGGCCGAGCCGCGGCTGACGCTGTCGCACCGCCAGATGGCGCTCTGGGAGTGGATGGCGGATTATTATATGTGTACACTGGGAGAGGTCATGGCGGCGGCGCTACCTTCGTTACTGAAACCCAAGGGGGACGGGGAAGACGAATACGCACGCGATACCTACCGCCCCAGGCAAACGGTTGCCGTGGGGCTGCACCCCGATATATGCGACGAGGCGAAACTCAACGAATGCCTCGAATCGCTCCTGAGGGCTCCGAAGCAATACTCCACCATGATGGGGATCGTGAGCCGGGCCGCTGACGGCGACCTTTTTTCGGCGAAGGTTCCGCGGCACGAGTTGGACGCCACCGCGGGCATCATCGCGGCACTGGTGAAAAAGCGCATGATCAGTATACAGATGCAGGACGCTCCCTGGAGCGGAACGGCGGACATATCCGGGAATGGGGGAAACTTTGCGGAAGTTACTGAAAAACTACCGCGCCTCACCGCGGCCCAGCAAAACGCCATTGCAGATATAGAGCGCCATTTCAGGGAAAAAGAGACGGTGCTGCTGCATGGGGTCACGGGCAGCGGCAAGACGGAGATATACATAAGCCTCATCGCCGGGCACCTTGCCGCGGGACGCGACGTACTGTACCTGCTGCCCGAGATAGCCCTTACGGGGCAGTTGATCCGAAGGCTCGAAGATGTATTCGGCGAAAAGGTGGTAGCCTACCACTCGCGTTACGGCGACGCTTACCGCGCCCGTAATTATATGAAGGTGGCGCGCGGCGGCGGCCATCTGGTGGTCGGTGCACGTTCGTCGGTATTCATGCCTTTCTGCGAACTGGGCCTTGTGATTGTGGACGAGGAGCACGACCCCGGATTCAAACAGGACGACCCCGCACCGCGATACCATGCCCGCGATATGTCCATAGTATTGGCCGGCCTGTACGGGGCCAGGACACTGTTGGGCAGCGCCACCCCGTCGATAGAGAGTTACGCGAACGCTTCGGGAGGGAAATACGGGCTCGTCACGCTCGGCGAGCGTTACGGCAACGCGGTGCTGCCGCAAATAATCGTCTCCGATACGATACGCTCGTCGAAGCGCGGCGAACGCAAGTCGCACTTCAATAAAGAACTGCTGGACCGCATCATGGAACAGGTGGAGGCGGGACGCCAGGTGATCCTGTTCCAGAACCGGCGCGGGTTTTCGCCCTATGTCGAATGCACTAAATGTGGCCATGTGCCCCAGTGCCCCAACTGCAACGTAGCCCTTACGCTTCACAAGGCCGACGGGAAATTGCGATGCCATTACTGCGGCTACCGGCACACGGTCTTCGCCTTCTGCCCATCGTGCGGTGAGGGGCAGGTCGAATCGCGCGGCTTCGGCACCGAAAAGGTGGAAGAGGAGCTTGCTGCGCTTCTGCCGGAAGTACGCGTAGCGCGGCTTGATGCCGACACCTCGCGCAGTCGCCACAGCTACCGCTCGATAATCGCGGCTTTCGAACGAAGGGATGTGGATATCCTCGTAGGTACGCAAATGATCACCAAGGGTTTCGACTTCTCGGGCGTCTCGCTGGTGGGGGTGCTCAACGCCGACAACCTGTTGAATTATCCCGATTTCCGGGCCGCCGAACGCGCTTTCCAACTTATGACCCAGGTGGCGGGACGTTCGGGGCGGCGCGAAACCGCGGGCGAGGTGGTGATACAGACCGCGCAGCCTTTCCACCCTGTCATACGGCAGGTGGCTGCGGGCGACTACCGGGCGATGGTTGAAGCGCAGTTGCAGGAGCGCCATCTTTTCAGTTACCCGCCCTATTGCCGCATCATCGACCTCAGGCTCAGATGCCGCAACACCGGGCGATTGGACTATGCCGCCCGGCTGCTCCACGGGTATTTGCGCGAAGCGTTCGGGACACGGCTGCTGGGCCCCGTGCCTCCTCCCGTGGACCGTGTAAAACGCGAACACATACTCTGCTTCACACTCAAGATCGAGCAGGGCAAATCCTTTTCCCGGGCACGCACCATGATCGCGGAGTGTATCACGCGGCTCAGGGAGGACCAAAACTGCAAATATGTGGACGTGTCATGTAATGTCGATCCGCAATGATCCGATGAAACCGCTGCACGACATACTGTCGCTGTTCTATCCCCCGGTATGCCCCGCCTGCGGTCGCGCCATGGGTGAGGGGGCGCGGTATGTATGTACCGGGTGCAGGATGGACATACCCCTGACAGGATTCGCATCGCAATTCGACAATCCGGTATCCCGCAGGTTCTGGGGCTTGCTGCCCGTAGTCAACGCGTCGAGTTTCATATACTACATCCCCGACAGCAATTTCGCCCGCCTAATCCACCGGTTCAAATACCGGGGAGGATGGCGCGAAGCCCGCGATATGGGCCTGTGGTTCGGAACGGAACTCCACCAGGGATGCCTCTATAGCGATGTGGATGTTGTCATTCCCGTGCCGCTGCATCTGCGCAAAAGGCTCGCCCGCGGTTACAACCAATCGGAATACATAGCCGAAGGAATAGCACGGGCCATGGGGCTTCCCGTAGACCGCCGAAGCGTCATACGTCACAAACATAACGAAAGCCAGGCCCGGAAACAGGAGATGGAACGATGGGAGAACGCCGAAGGCATATTCACGGTACGCAACCCCGAAGCATTGCGCGGCAAACATATCCTCCTGGTGGACGACGTCCTCACGACAGGCGCAACGATCATCTCAATGGGAGAAACGGTGCTCAAGGCAATGCCCGATTGCCGTATAAGCATCGCAACCCTCGCCGTATCTAAAGCCCGGCTAAAAACTTATTAACCCAAAATCCAGGATAGTATTCAACTGCCGCTTTTTGAAAAAAGCGGCGCCAAAAACTTTTAATCCCTACTTTGCTCTAACCTGCAGCAGTTAATTCAGGGAGGCAATAGCCGAATGGCTTTATTGCCTCCCTGAATTAACTGCTATAAGTTCGGAGTGAAGTAATGATTGAAGTTCTTTGGGCGACTTTCTTTCAAGAAAGTCGCAGTCAGAGATTATTCCCTGGATTTTGGGTTAATAAGTTTTTAGCCGGGCTTTTCGGGATTTGCGTTATCTTTGTGTTATGAGGGATCGTTTGGAGGAGGCTTTGAAGCATTACTGGGGTTACGATGCGTTCCGTCCGGGGCAGTTGGATGTCATGGAGGGTGTGTGCCGTGGTGAGGATACGCTTGCGCTGATGCCTACCGGTGCCGGGAAGTCGCTTCTTTACCAGTTGCCGGCGATGGTCATTGATGGGACGTGTATTGTCGTCACGCCTCTGATCTCATTGATGAAGGACCAGGTCGACCGCCTGAGGCGCATGGGGATTGCGGCTGTGGCGATACATTCGGGGATGACGCTGCGCCAGATCGACCTCGCCCTTGAAAATTGCCTTTACGGTAAGGTCAAGTTCCTTTACGTCGCGCCCGAGCGTCTGGAGGGCGACACGTTCCGGCTGAGGGCGGCCCGCATGAAATTGTCGCTGGTGGCTGTCGACGAGGCCCACTGCATTTCGCAGTGGGGCTACGATTTCCGCCCGGCGTATCTTAAGATCGCCATATTGCGCAGGATGCACCCCGAGGTTCCGGTGCTTGCGCTTACCGCCTCGGCGACTCCGGATGTGGCCCGCGACATCATGCTGCACCTGCAGATGGACGCCGGGCGGGTGGTGCGTACTACCTTCATCCGCCGCAATCTCTCCTACAGCGTCAGGGGTGTCGAGGATAAGCCCATGCAACTGCTGCGTATCATAAACAATGTATCGGGCAGCGGGATAGTGTATGTTCGCACACGCAAGAAGACCGAACAGATCGCCCAGTTACTGGAGGCCAACGGCATTTCCGCCGACCACTACCATGCCGGGCTGGGATATGCCGAGCGTACGATACGGCAGGAGCGATGGATGAACGGCACGGCGCGGGTCATGGTGGCTACGAGCGCTTTCGGCATGGGGATCGACAAGGCCGACGTGAGGTTTGTGGTTCATTTCGACATTCCCGACTCGCCCGAAGAGTACTACCAGGAGGCGGGACGTGCCGGACGCGACGGGCGGCGTTCATACGCTGTGCTGCTGGCCTCTCCTGACGAACGGATGCTGGCCCGGCAGCGTTTTTCTACCGAATTTCCTCCGTTGGACAAGATCCTCGAATGCTACGAGGCTATATTCAACTACCTCCAGATAGGAATAGGCGAAGGGAAGAACGCTTCGATGAGTTTCAACCTTTTCGAATTTGCAGCCCGGCAAAAAATCTACTCTTCCGTGGCTCTCAATGCGGTGAAAATATTGCAGATGGGCGGCTATATGCATCTTACTGAAGAGCTGGACAATCCCACGCGCATCATCTTCACCGTCAACCGCGACGACCTGTACAAGATACGTGTCGAGCGCGAGGACCTCGACCATTTCCTGAGGACGATACTGCGCCTCTACGACGGTGTTTTCACACGGCTCACCGCCGTCGACGAAAAGGAGATCGCTTACATTTCGGGCTACACGCTCCAGCGGGTGCAGGAACTATTCAAGCGCCTGTGGCAGCTACGGATCATAAAATATATCCCGGGCAACCGGTCTCCGCTGCTGATCCTCACCGAAGAACGCCTTCCGGCAAAAGATGTCTACATAAGCCCCACGATCTACGAAACGCGTAAAAAAGTGGCAGCCGAAAGGGTGGAAGCCATGTTCCGCTACGCCGAAAAGGGCGAAGGGTGCCGCAGTGTGGCCCTGGCGGCGTATTTCGGCGAGGATGGTTCCGAAGAGTGCGGGATATGCGACCTGTGTATCGACCGCAAACGCCGCGAAGGGACGGTGGCGCCTACTCCGGAAGAGGTACTGGGTAAATCCATTATCAATATCCTGCGCCGCGAACCGTTGACGGTCAAAGAACTCGTCATGTACCTCAACATCCCGCCGGAAGACGTCGTACGCCGGATAGACGCCATGCTCTCGTCGGGAGAGATCTCACTCGACGAATCGGGCCGCCTCCAGACGCACAGCGTCCTTTGACATGAACTTGCTGTAAACGGAGCTGCCGGACAAATGCTCCGCGCTTTCTGACACTGCCTGGTTTTGAGCAGTATCGACCTGACGGACATGCGGACGCACAGCATTTTTTGACATTAGTTTGCCGTAAACACAGGACAGGTGTGCGCCTCTTTATGCCTCTTTAATTTGAATAAGAATGCCCTAAGGCACGGGGTCGTGTCCGTGGCCACCCCAGGGATGGCACGACAATATGCGTTTTGCGGCGAGCCACCCTCCCCGCAGGAGCCCGTGACGCCTCAAAGCTTCAAGAGCATATTGCGAGCAGGTCGGTGTATAGCGACACGAGGCGGGCGTATATGGCGATATGCAGTATTGGTAAAAGCGGATTAGTACGATGAACGGGAATACCAGTGTTTTTCGCAAATAAACGAAAAACACAGGCCATACCGCCGCCCGGCTTGTAGTAGTACCCCGATTATCGCTATTCCCTGACATTTGTCGTTTATGCTGAAACCTATTGCCTGCAGCCCGCAAAGTATACCCGGCGTTCATTACACTTCCATTTCCCAGGAGTCTGTCTAATTTTCCAATGAGGAAGATTTAAGTAGATTGCGGGGTTACTTTCGCACCCCGCTCCTGGATGCCGGGCGATCATGCGCCGCTCGCCGCGGGGCGGCTAAACCGGCATTCAAATCCGGATACGCAGCATCCGGATTTGAATGCCGGCTACCGGAGTAACAGGATTGAATGAAATTTAACCGGTTTCTTAGAAGCTGTTTTGAATTTATTAATCTCGTTCTTTTATTCTCTTTTCCGCGCTTTCCCGTGGTGTGATTCGTTAAACAGGGGCCGCTATTCGCCTCATCCCACCGCGGGAAATCATCGGCAAAACGATATAAAATAATCTCGTTAACAAATCCAAACAGCTTCTTAAACAACTTCTTACAATATATTTAGCAACTGTTCTTTTATCTTTTCGAGTTCGTCTTTCATTTCAACGACTATTTTTTGTATCGTTGCATCGTTTGCTTTTGATCCGAGGGTATTTATTTCGCGCCCCATTTCCTGGGTTATGAATCCTAATTTTCGTCCGGCTCCTTCTTCTGCGGCGGCTACTTCGCGGAAATAGCGGCAGTGGTTTGTAAGTCGTACCTTTTCCTCGGTGATATCGAACTTTTCGACATAAAATATCATCTCTTGCTCCAGACGGTTGCTGTCGACGGTAATTCCGATTGCTTCTATATTTTCACGGATACGTGAGCGCACTGTCTCTATCCGTCCCTTTTCATACGGAGTTACGCTCTCTTTCAGACCTTCGATCCGGTCGACGCGCCTAAGCAGGTCTGCCATTAGGATAGCGCCTTCCTGTTCACGAAATGTATTTATTGCCACAACGGCTTCTTCCATAGCCTCTTTGAGTGCTCCGGCCTCTTCGTCGGTGGCTTCGGGGGTTTCGCCCGAAATCACATCCGGCATACGCGCTATTATTGCCAGCGCTATGGCGTCGGTGACAGGTGTACCCCAATTGGGCAACGCGAGTTTCGAAAACTGCTTGTAGTATTCATTGAAAAGTTTCACGTCGATTTCCGACACCGAAGTTTCACACGATGTTTCGCAGTTGACATATATGTCAACTTTGCCACGTTGCAGACTTTTTGAAGCCATATTGCGCAAGTCGTATTCCGAACGGCGGTACGAGGGGGGTATACGTATCGAAAGGTCGAGGCTTTTGCTGTTTAGCGAACGTATCTCCACGGTGAATTTCCGGCTTCCCGCCACGGCTTCACCTTTGCCGTATCCTGTCATTGATTTTACCATAAACGGTGGTTGTCAAAAAATAACGAAATAACCTCTTGCCCCGCGATGCGGTCTCCCCTGAAAAAGATGTCTTCCGGGGACCCGCTTCCTCGTGTTGCCAGCACAAAGATAACCAAAGTAACCCAAAAATACACCGTGCGGTTATTCCCGGCCTGAAGTAGCCCTTTTTGTTTTGTAGTGTGCAAACCGGCCTTGTTCAGGCAAAAAAACGCTCAACTATGTGATTTTCAAATCGTCAAACGTTTAATCTTGAGGTCTGAATCGGGTTAATTTGCTGTAAATGAGTAACTTCGTATTGCTTTGCCAATCAGGCAGATTCGGATTAATTGCAAAGTTGTCAAAACACTTGGATGTAAAACTATGAGCAGACTATCAGAACTTGCCCGCGAGGCGGACAATATCACGATTTCGGTGTCACCGGGCGACTTACTGGAGTGCAACGAGGCGCTGATCGCCCGCACGAAGCAGGAGTTGGAGCAACTGATCACCGATGCCAACACCGAAACCTATCCGAGCGTGGCCAGGGTGGCTGAAATCCTGGATGTAGACAAGTCGACTCTGTGGCGTTGGGCGAAATGCGGCTACCTCGTGCCTATCGAGGTGGGCGGCAAGCGGCGCTACCGGATGAGCGACATCAAAGCCATTCTCGACGGGAGGACGCGCAAATGATCACCGGCGACATTATTTCCCGTTACGGGCCATACGGCGAAGTGTCTGCGGAGCGGTTGGTTTCTGCCGATGCGGAGCAGATCCCTTGCCTTTGGGAGCCGGTACTGCAACAGGTGGGGATAGCGGCGGCCGTGGGCAGCTCCGACACGGGCAAGAGCGCTTTCCTGCGTGAGTTGGGTGTGGCAGTGAGCGCCGGGGAGCGGGAGTTCCTCGGTTTTTCGCTCCGTGCCCGCCACCGGCGGGCGGTCTATGTGTCGACCGAAGACGATGAGCGGGCCGTGAGCTATCTGCTGACCCTCCAGAACAAGCTGAACAACCGCCATGCCGCCGATTTCGCCGGGCTGGATTATCTTTTCGACACTGACAACCTTGTCGAGCGCCTTGACAAACTTCTCACAAACAAACTCGCAGATATGGTTGTCATCGACGCCTTTGCCGACATCTACAATGGTTCGATGAACGAGAACAACCGTGTTAGCGCCTTTTTGCAGGAGTTTAATCAACTTGCCCAACGGCACGAATGCCTCGTGCTATTCCTGTACCACACAGGCAAACGCACTGAGGATCTTGTCCCGAGCAAACACAACGCCATCGGCTTGCAAGGTTTCTAAGCCAAGATGCGTCTGGTTATCGAATTGCGCAGCGACCAGCTCGATCCTTCTCTGAAACATCTCTGCATCGTCAAGGGCAACTATCTGCCGCCGGAATTCAAGCAACAGAGCTATGTGCTCCACTTCGATCAGCAGATGAATCTCACCAGTACCGGCGGCAGCCTGCTGGTCGAGAGCGGCGTGGGCGTCGAGCATATCCGCGACCTGCTGGGCCACACCGATACGGCCACGACACTCATCTATATCGAAATGGCAGTGCGGCGCCGTACGCTCGAAAATAGCCCTGCAAGCATCATCGAGGCGATGCTGCTCGGCAAAGAGAAGTAAACCGGACTGTGGCTAAAACCGCCGCAGGAATCGAAAATATGTCGCCCGTTCAACCGTGCTGGGCAATTAACATAGGATTATGTTGTGGGAGTGTATGTTGGCCAGAGCACGTTGTCACCGGGGCAGAGAGAAATACTTATACGAGCCTCGGGCGCCCACAATTGCGAAGGGAAGGGGGGCGGAATTCCTTCAGGCCTTCGAAAACACACCCGCCGCCCTCCTTGCGTATGCGTTCGTGCAAAATTGCGAGTAAGCGAGAACAGAGTGAAATTCATTCCGGCTCTGCCAAGCGGGAACAACTAAAAGCCTGCGAGGGAGAGTTATGGTTGAGTAAATCAGATAATTTGCGGTATCCGTTCTTTGCACCACACCTCTGTTACGGCGTAATTCGTCACAGATCGGGGGCGGCATCGAAAATCGTCTTTTTTATGCGGCCGAACCTGAACCGGACACCATTGATATCCGTTTGGCTGAAGATTGGGGCGCCAAGCGTGTTGCCGGTCAGCGGACTGACCACCAATGTGGGGATATGTTCCCCTGTCCAGTCTTCGATCAGGCAGTAGGCGATCATCGTCCCGTCCTTATTGGCGCTCAAGTGGTCCGCTTTGTCGAATTCAGGGACGAAGAAACAGAGTTGTACCTGATCTGAACCATCGATACCCCCCGACCAGAGCGATAAATTTCCACCGGATGGGTTCTTAAAAAAGAGTATCCTGCTATCTGACACCGGATGGGCGCAGTCCACCATATCCTCGCCTGCGACCTGGATGATCTTCGTGCCGCCTGCGCCCGAGGCCGGGAACACGGCGATATACTTTTTCGAGAAGTCGGTGGCCACGATCTTCTGCCCATTCGGAGTGTAATTGGGACGGGCGAGGTCGTGTTCGGCTTCCAAGGTGATGGCGGTACGGTCTGTACCGTCGGGTTTAATCGTTTCGAGTTTGGCTGCGCTGCCCGCCCAGTTCACATAGAGTATCTTGCCGCCGTCGGGACTCCATACCGCCTCATCGGCATAGAAATCGCCGTCCGTCTTTGCTTTGAGCATGGTTGTTCCTCCTGTCGCCAGGTCGAGCATTTTGAGGTCGTAGTCGCCCGACACGATCCTGGTGCCGTCGGGGCTGAGTGCCGCACGGGAAACCAGTTGCCCCTGCCCCTGGGCGTAGAGTACCTTTTTGCGCGACCCGTCGGGGGTCATCGCCGCAATATTGCGCTTGGCGTCCTCAAAGCCATCTGGAGCGTAGACATAAACGATCACGTCGATCAATCCGTCATCTGCAGGCGGTGCCGGATCGTCTCCTTCATCTCCACCGCAGGAGGAGAGAAGCGCACATATCGACATCATAAGTACTTGCTTTTTCATAGGTCTGTGATTTTGTATGTTTAAAATTATTGCATTACCGGGCTATTTGGACAGGACCATTGAGCCGAATCCCACGCTCGTATTCATCGTTTCGCCACTGCACAGGGTATAGAGCAACCTGCCGTTTTTCCACACCTTGCCGTAGGTTCCATGAGAACGATTATTTTCGCTTCCTGCTGTAAATACATCATTGCCTGATATCGCCATCACATCGACATAGAGTTTGTCGTAGCTGGTCTCGTCCTTTTTGATGGTGAAGTGTACCTGTCCGTTTTTCCACACGGTGCCGGAAACCCCGTCTTTGCCTGCCGCATAGATATCGTTCCCTGAAAGGATGATGGATTTGACGGATCCGGGATTTGCAAGTTCGTAAAGCACCCCGCCATTTTTCCACACCTTTGCTGCATTTCCTTCGTACCCTGCGGTATAGACATCGTTGCCCGATACGCAGACCGACATCGCCCCTGCTTCAAGATACCATGCCGCGGGAGTGAGCGTATACATGGGGAGTTCGTTATTCCAAACCGCTGCTTGACTGCCTCCTCCCCCTGCAATGATCTGGCCGGCGGAAACGACCCTTTCGCCATACTTGCAGATCGCAAACGGAACGTCTGCAGATCCCAATGGATGCAATGTATTATCGTTTTTCCATATCCTTCCCTCGTATTTGCGGGTGCCGCAGATAAGGATGTCGTCGCCGTCCATGCACATACCGAAAAACTCGATGTTGTCGGGAACGAAACCCATATCTTTCCGGTCGAATATCTTGTAGATCACCTGGCCGTTCTTCCAGACCAATCCGCCTTTCTCCCTGGTATCGGCTGTATTGTGGGCGTAATACCCGACGGCGTACACATCTCCTTTGTGGATACACATGGCGCTGACAACTATCCAATCTACTTCAGGGATACCCGGATGGGAAAGCGAGTAAAGGACGCTGCCGTTCTTCCATATCATGGGCTTTTGCGCTGCGTCGGCAGTATTGACATGTTCGTTTCCACATAGATATATGTCGGGATTGACCGCGATCGCGCACTCTGCGAAGTATTCGCCCATGCGGGCCGTTATCACCGCCTCTCCCACGGCGACGGCCGAAACTTTGCCGCCGGCATCCACCGTGGCCACACCGTTGTCGGAGCTCTCCCAGGTAATGCTGCCCACACCCTCGTCATCGGGCGTGATGGTTGCCTTAAGGGTAGCCGTCGAATTGCGGAAGAGTTCAAGCGAGGGCTTGTCGATCGAGATCGCATACTCTGTTTCCTCATTAGAATAAGGAGAACCATCCTCTTTGGTAGATTTTTGCGTTACCGTTACCTTGATACTTTTCCCTCCAGAGGTGATTGTGATGATGGCCGAGCGGTCTGCACCGCTCGTATTCTGGTCGGTCAGGATCTCTACGGAGTGCGACCCGGCGCTGTTACCACTCTCTGGAAAGATGGATATCCAGAGATGGGCGCCGTCGCCACGCGAGGTTACCACCGCGGATTGCACCGCCACGGGGACAATGGAAGAGGACCATGCCCCGGTGGTGGTGAAGGAGACCGCCGTGGCGCCATCGGTCTGGTCGGCATATACTGTTTGGTTGAGCGAATGGGGATCCTCCACTTTTATGGCGGGCTTGCCCTCATCGACTTTGTCGCACCCCGCCATCGAAAGCAGGGCGACGGCCAGCAGGTAAAATCGTGTTTTCATAGTGATGCGGATTTAGTTCGGCTGCTTAAATGTAGCTTCCTTGCGGGGGGTGCGCAACTTTTTACGGGCGTTGTTCACCAACCGCCCTTGGCGATAAATGAACAGACTGATTTTATACATGAATTTTTCGCTATATTTGCGCTAACGCGCCAATATAAGACGCGCCTCGGCAATTTTTGAGAACAAGTTCTCACGATTGCGCTCGGCTTTCGCTATATTTGTAGAGCATCCACTTTTTATCCATGAAACGCCTGCTTTTACCCATGCTTCTGCTTGCCTTGCGCGCCGCCGCCGTGCCGGACGAGGTTATGAGAGTGAAGTACGCTTCGCGTTGTTACACCACCTCGGACGGGCTGCCGGGCATGATGGTGGAGGGCGTGCGCCAGGACGGCGACGGGTTTATCTGGACGGCGGGCACCTCGTTCATCGCCCGTTTCGACGGCTTCGGCTTCCGTTCCTACACCGAAGGGTGCACACCCAATATCGGGGTGCTGACCACGGACGGAAGAGGAGGGATCGCCGCCTTTTCAAATAAATATATCTATACGCTCGACACACGGGCCGACACCGTGCGACGCACACCGATCCCGGAAGGTTATCAGATCACCGACCGCAGTTCTACGTCACTGCCGCCCGGCTACGGGATATTCTACCGTAAGCAACCCCGGCGGTATGCGCTGTTCGCCATCCATAATGACACCATTGACGAGACGGTGCACCACTCCGACCTTGACGCTTTGGGCGACGAGCATAAGGCGTGGTACGACCCGGCCTCGAAATCGCTCTACCTACCCCTTGCGGACGGGGTAAGCGTTCTGTGCGGCGGCGAGCGGGTGGCGTTTCACGAGGGAATGAAAGCCAGGGCGTTCGTTTGGTATTCGGACGCGTTGTGGACCATTGCCGAGGACGGCTTCTATCGCCTCGAAGGAGATCGTTTCGTGCTCGTAACCCCGTATCAGATAGACCGCCAGACAGGTTTCGTAACAGCACGGGTCGATGCGCACGGCGATCTGCTTTTCAAGGACTTCAATACGCTCTACCGCTACCGCGACGGCCTCGTGGAGAGGATATTCACGGCCAATGCCATACGCGACTTTATCGTCGACACCGAGGGAAATATCTGGGTGGCCACCTACCAGGGGCTATACAACCTGTTCCGGCTCAATTTCCGCAACTACCGCCTGGCCGATCCCGGCGACGTGGTGCGTTGTGCCGTGTGGGATCCCGTCGGCAAGCGCGTTTTGGCGGGATCGCTCAACGGGACACTGGTCGAAATCGATCAAAATGACGTGCATGCACTCAACTATCCCGCCAACCCCTACGGCGCGGCGTTTTTCGACACATATCCGGCTACGGCAAACGGGACAGTCTATCTGCCCGGCCCCGGCGACCTTCTCGAAGTGTTCGGCGGGCATATGAGGTGGATGGGGCTACAGTTCCATGACCCCTACGCCTCGGTAACGCCCCTGCCGGGAAGCGAAGTGCTTGCCGGCGGCAGGACACAGTACTACGCGCTCGACCGGCAGGGGCGCACGAAAAGAGAGTATGACACAGGGTTGTTGGGCCAGCGCATATACGCCCGTCCGGCGGCAGATGCCCGCGGGCGCCTATGGTGGGGCGGCGTTGACGGGGTGACGGTAACCGCCGGAAACAGTGTAGTGCGCCGGTTCACAGGCGAACGGTTCGCCCTGTGTCAGGTCATGGCCGCCGACACCACAGGCCGGGTGTGGTTCGCCTCGGAAGAGCGCATTTACCGCCAACAGGGCGATACGGTCGAGTTGGTGCGCACGATGGGATCGCAGGTCACCAACATCCATTTCACACGCACCGGACTGACGCTCGTGGCTACCCTGCGCGGGCTTTACCTCTTCGACAGGGGTTTCGACCGTTACGCTTTTTACAACCACCAGAACGGATACACCGGTATCGAACCCCTGAAAGCCGCTGTGGCGGAAGACGACAAAGGTAACCTGTGGCTTCCCTCGTCGGCGGGGCTGGTGCGCTTCGACCCCGGGCAGCTAATGTACGGGCAACCCGCCCCGAGACTGCACCTTTCGGGCGTATGGTCGTCGACGGACAACATCGCCTGGCAGAAAGAAGATACGGCCGTTTTGCGCCTCGATCACCGCAAACGCAACCTGCGTTTCGAATACATCGGGCTCTCATATTCCGCCGCGCAGAACGTGCGATACCGTTACCGCCTGGACGGATTGCAGGATGACTGGTCGGAGCGGACGGCCTCGCGCGAGGCCTCATTCAACAACCTCTCGCCCGGCCGTTACATATTCCGGTTGATGGCTGATGCGGGGCTGGAAGGTACGCAGACCGACGAAATATCGGTGACGGTAGAGATACGTCCCGCGTTATGGCAGATCTGGTGGTTCCGCGTAATTGTCGGGGGGCTGCTGCTCTGCGGCTTCGCCCGGGCCGCAGGACGATACGTCGCCCGGCGCCAGGCGGTCCGAGTGGCCGCCGCCAACCGCGAGCGGGAGATGAACGAACTGCGGGTGCAGTCGATCCGCCTTAAATCGATCCCCCACTTCAATTCCAACGTGCTGGCCGGCATCGAATACCTTGTCATGAAGCAGAGCCGCGAGGAGGCCAACCGCCTGCTGGCGCTTTACTCGACCTTCACCAACCGCACACTGCAGGAGATTGACCGCCCGTGCCGCACCCTGCGCGAAGAGATCGACTACGTGCGCCTCTACCTCGAACTGGAAAAGATGCGTTACGGCGACAAACTCTCTTTCTCGATCGAGGTCGCGCCGGATATGGATATGGATACGATGGCACCCAACATGGTGCTGCACACCTATTCCGAAAATGCCATCAAGCACGGTATCCGGGGCAAAAAAACACCGGGCAAAATAGTTGTCCGGATTTCGGCTTGCGATGGAGGCGTGTCGCTCTCGGTTGAGGACGACGGCGTGGGCCGCGAAGCCTCGCGCCTTCGCGATCCGGAGCGGAAAGGGCACGGTCTTGCAATCCTGCTGCGCCAGATCGAGCTTTATAACCAGCAGAACGCGGCGAAGATCGTCCAGACCGTAAACGACCTTGTCGACTCGCAGGGAAACCCGGCGGGGACGCGGTTTGAGCTCTTCGTTCCATATAATTATAACTATATGTAACCATGGATCGTTTGCGTGCCATTATCGTCGAAGACGAGCGGATGCCCCGTCTCTCGCTGGCCGAAAAGCTGGCCGTTTACCACCCCTCGGTCGAAGTGGTGGATATGTGTGAGGATTGTGACGCGGCGCTCGAAAGCATCCTGCGCCTGCGTCCCGATGTGCTGTTCCTGGACATCGAACTGCCCGAGAAAAATTCGCTGTGGCTGCTCGGGAAACTGCGCGAAGTTTCGACCCTGCCCATGCCCCACATCATCTTCACCACGGCGTTCAGCGATTCGGAATACCTGATGCAGGCCATCAAGCTCCAGGCGGCGGATTACCTGCTCAAACCCGTGTCGCTCGACGAACTGGCCGCCGCGATCCGCAAGGTGCAACAGAAATACAGCGCCGCGACCGGGCAATTATCCACCGGCAACCCACGCAGGTTTTCATTCAAGATCATGCATGCGGTGCTGAGCGTCGCACCGGAAGATTTTGTCTATGCCCAGGCCGACGGATGTTACAGCAAATTGGTAACGGCCGCAGGCATCGAAGAGATCGTATTTGAACGCCTGGGCGAGATCGAGCAGCAGGCCGCCGGCGGCATGATCGTCCGCGCCGGTAGAAAATACATGGTCAATACCGCATATATATATAAACTCGATTCGCGTTTCTCGGTCTGCCGCCTGCGCCTGCCTTCCGGGGTGATTGTGAATCTAAGTCTTTCGGAAGGAGGGATGGATACCCTGATAAACGCGGTGTCTGCGGCAAGCGCGACGGATTGATAGGCTGTGTCTGCGGGGCAAATGCAAATGATATACTGTTCGTATCGTGTTACTGGAGTTCCTAACTTAGTCCGCACAAGGAGTTAAGATAAAATAGTAATCTTAACTTTGAAAAATGGGGACAAAAAGACAGTATGATCGGGTGTTCAAGGAGCGGGCGGTAAAGATGAGTTACGAACGGGACAGCGTTAAGGCGTTGGCTGCGGAACTGGGCATCACAGCGGAGCGTCTTTATAAGTGGCGGGCGGAGTATGCCGAGCATGGCGAAGCGAGCTTTCAGGGGCACGGAGTCGAGCGATTGAGTGACGAGGGCTGTCAGGTCAAGGAACTTGAGAAAGAACTGCGTAATACAAAGATGGAGCTTGAGATACTAAAAAAAGCGATCGCCGTTTTCTCCAAGATAGACAGGTAATGTATTCTTTCATAGATAACAACCGGGGCCGTTACCCTGTTGGGATAATGGCACGCGCACTTAGGGTCAGTCCCCGTTCGTATTATGATTACAAGGCAGGTATCTCCAGCCGCAGAGAGCAGAAGCGTGAGTATCTGGAGCATCGTATTCAGGTTGTGTATGCGGCGGCTAAGGGGCGTTATGGAGCGCCCCGTATCGCCGCGAGATAAAAGCCTCGGGTTATGCGGTGTCGGGCAATACGGTCGCCAAGTATATGAAGCGCATGGGCTTGCGCAGTAAATTGTGCTGCAAGTACTAAGGCAGCCACTCCTATAAGCCTCACTCGTTGCGTATCTGTCCCAACCATCTGGACAGGCAGTTTACGGCGGACGCTCCGGGTAAGGTATGGGTGTCGGATATTACCTATATCCACACCAGGGAACACTTCCTGTACCTGACCTCGATCATCGACCTGTATCGGCTGGAGCCTGAGCGATAACCTGACGGCTAAAGATACCGCCGTGAGGGCTTATCAGATGGCGGTACGTAACCGTAGAATCGGGGAAGGCATGATCTTTCACTCGGATCGCGGAGTGCAGTATGCCTCCGAAGAGTTCCGTTCCGAGATCAAGGGCAGAATCGTGAAAAGTATGTCCCGAAAAGGAAACTGCTGGGACAACGAGGTGGCAGAAAGCTTCTTCCGCAACCTGAAGTGCGAGATGATATATGGAAATAAAGAGCTGACGGCCGGGCAAATGGAACTGGAAATCTTCGAGTATATCGAGATATGGTACAACAAAACCAGACGCCATTCGACCCTCCAAAATATAGCCATAGACGAGTTCTGGAAACTTAACAAGAAAAGTGCTTAACTTTTTGTGCACCTAAAGTTGGGAATTCCAGTTTCTAAAATCCAATAAATTTTTGTATAAAGATTTACCGGATTTTACATTTTACTTCGAACGCACCCTTATCCTCTGGCAGAAGCCCGAATGTGTTCAGGAGCGTGTTAACACAACCGTTTTGTTCTGATTCTGACTGGGAAAGGCAACTCTCAGAACACCCGGGATGCGATGAAATAGGCCATGGCGGTGCCCACAGCAAGCATCAATCCGATCAGTGTTTCGTAGGGGATCAGCCGCAACCTCTCCTTCATGGCCATCTCGACCGAACCGCCGGTGGCGTGGAAAAACGACCCGTGAGGCAGATGGTCGAGTACTGTTGCCCCAGAGTTAACCATGGCCGCGCCCCACACGGCGCTAACCCCGGCGGCAATTATGGTCTGGGCGAACGACGACGAGGCTATTGTGGCCCCGGCTGTGGTAGATGCCGTGGCCGCCGACATCAGGGCTCCAGAGACGGGGGCTATCAACGATTCGTCTATATTGCAACGGTCGAGAACAGACAATATAACATCCTTGATGGCCGAGGCTTTGATCACCCCGGCAATGGTTCCCGTACCGATAAGCAGCACCGCCACGACAGACATCTTTTCGAGTCCGAAAGCCACTCCGCCGGCCAGGTCGCGCCATTTGTTCATGGCTATGACCCCGGCAAAACCTCCCGCCGGAAGGGCCACGAGAGGATCGATTGTTATGCCGAACAGCGGACGCAACGACAGCAACGCAATAGCCACCAGGGGAGCCACCATACTGGCCCAAAAGCCCGGAAGGTCGGCCCCTGCCTGCTGCGGATAGTCTTCCGTGACGGCACTTCCACGCGCGGGCAGGATGCGGGCCACAACCCACACCGTGATGACGAGTCCTACTATGGCCGGGATCATGTTGACGAACATCACCGATGGAAGAGGAGCCCCGAAATTCTCGGCGGCGATGATAGTGTTGGGGTTGGGAGAAATGATGTTGCCGCATTTGCCGCCACCGATCATCGCAAGCAGTAGTTTCATGCGCGGGATCGACAAGCGGTGTCCTATGAACAGGGCCACCGGAGCCACGGTGATTACGGCAACGTCGATGAATACGCCTATCGCCGTCAGCATCATCGTCGAAAGGGCCAGGGCCAGGAACACATGCCTGCGACCGAGCCGTGTTACGATGGTGTGCGAAATAGAAGCTGCCGCACCGCTCTTTATCAGCACGCCCGAAAGCACGCCGGCACTCAATATCCTCACGATGGCGGGCACTACGTCTTTGACCCCGGAGACCATCTGGTCGATAGTGGCGACGAGACCCGTGCCGCCAAGAAGCCCGCCGGCCAGAGCCCCGGCCATAAGACTGTAGAAAGGTGAAACTTTACGTATGATCAAAAAAATTGAGAGCAGCAACCCTGCCAAAGCCCCGATAGCAGTCATAAACTATGCTTTATTTGACATTTGGCTTTTGTATGACTGGTTTCCGGCAGTACGTTTCGGATTGGACGGAAACCATCCGCGGGCAACCCTTTGCTTCTGCTCAAAGAGTTCGTGAATGCTCCAGAAACATGTGAATGCCGTGACCCCGGCCGTCGCCGACATCAATGAATTATGGCATACCATAGCCACAGCAAGCAGCAACAGTCCCAAAAGCAGAAAGACCCACCACAATTTTGTACCCCAATAATATTCCGTCTTGATCACTATCGGATGGAATAACCCGATTATCAGGAAAGCTATCGCACCTATGGCGATCCCTCCGAGATTATGAGTGTCTATGAACTCCATGGCGTTTTATTTCAGAGCGTTTCAGCATTTTGCAAAGACAAAGGTATGATTTATTCCTGTACAAAAAAAGCGTGAAGGAACTTCACAGTTGCTTCACGCTCCGGGGATTTCGCCCCTAAACTACTAACCCAAACTTAAATAAATGAAGAAACCTTTTGTATAATACCCAATCACTGTTGATATTATGACTTTTGCCTCTTCCTAATACACATGCAAACTCCATGCCATCAGGGCCCGGAATCTGTCGAAATAACGGTAAACCGGACCGGATAAGGAATTAAAAAGTTGGGTAAGATAGAATTAAGAAACTGTTTAAATTTCCTGTGGAAAATTAAACAGTTTCCAAGCCGACCGGAGGCGGTTTAAAAAAAAGATACTACCTTTATCGGGAATTAGAAACTATTTAATTTTCCTGAGGAAATTTAGAAGCCGTTTTGAATTTATTAATCTCGTTCTTTTATCCTCTTTGCCGCACTTTCACGCGGTGTGGTTCGTTAAACAGGGGCCGCTATTCGCCTCGTCCCACCGCGGGAAATCATCGGCAAAACGATATAAAATAATCTCGTTAACAAATCCAAACAGTTTCTAAAAATTTAAACCCGATATTCTAAATATGGGCAAGGTATCGAAAACACATTTGATTATACACGGTTTTGCGCTTTTACATGCATTGGGGTCGTTCACCTGCATGCTGCTCGGAATCAAAGACGACATCGTGCTGACGGTACTCACGATAACCATGCTTATAATAATAGCGCTTATTTATGACTATCCGGCGGATGTCGCTACGGCCATGATCCTGTTGTGCTGTTTCGCCGGATTCTATCTCGGGGTCAAGGGAGCCGATATACTTAACAGTTTTTCGGCTTTGGGACGTTATGCCAATGTGATAACGACATTTTTTGTGACGGAAGCGCTGGGATGGACATCTTACTTCATCGTGAGGCGAAGGATCCGAAGCAGCGGCAAGAATAACTGAAAAGGCTCGAATGCCGGGCATATAAAAAACGCCACGGCATCGCAGGCAGGCTGCGAACACGTAAAAGCGACGGGAAATGAAACGGGGTTTCAGGCTTAATGCCACAGAGAGGCAACTGTTTATACTGGCGGCGGCAGTGTTGCTGTTCCGGATATTCTATGTCGACATCTACCGGGAGCTGCAGGTGGAGCACGGGTTCGACCTTTATAAGAGTTTCGCCGACATTTTCAGCCACTACGCAGTCTTCATCCCGGTATCGGTGGCCGACATACTGTTTGTGATATACTTTTCGCGCCGGTATCCCTACGGGAAAAAGCCCTTACGCAGGTTTGCGCTGATATTCGGTTATATAATCGTTGTAAGCGGAATCACTTCTGCGCTGGTCAACTCCCTGGAGGCCGACCACTATGTCCGTGGGCAGATGCTGCTCTATTTCCTGATACGCTTTCTGGCGGCTCTGCTGATAAATGCAGCGATAGTGGTGATAGGCGACCTGATCAACTACTACCAATACACGCACCGGGCGCTTGTGACGGAGATAGGCAAAAAGCACAAGGCGCAGTACCAGTACAACCGGCTCAAGCAACAACTCAACCCGCACTTCCTGTTCAACTCGCTCAACAACCTCGACTACCTCGTGCAGACAGATCCGGTGAGGGCCAGTGATTTTATCAAAAAACTGGCGGGGATATACCGTTATATGTTAGGCAACGAAGACAAGCCGGTGGTGAGCCTGCGTGACGAACTGATATTTACGGATCTTTATCTCGACTTGCTGAAAGAAAGGTTCCAGGACGGGTTGGCGGTGATAACCGAGATTCCGGAGCAGTATCTCGACTATCCCGTCATCCCTTGCAGCGTGCAGATACTTATCGAGAACGCCACCAAGCATAATATCGTCGGCTCTGAGATGCCGCTCGAAATACGGATACGCATCGAAGGTGGCAAACTGGTGGTGTCGAATAATCTCCAGCCGAGGCTGACGCCAAGCGCCACAACGGGGAAAGGACTCAAGAATATTGACGGCCAGTATCGCGACGTGATGGGACGAAGCATCACAATCGACAACAACGGCAAAAATTTCACAGTTAGCCTGCCACTGATATGAGAAATATTCTTAAACAGTTTCTGAGTTTCGGCCAGGGGCCGGAATACCCACAGATATAGAATATCACATAATCCCCAACGATGAAAGCGCTGATAATAGAGGATGAAATACCGGCACAGATGGTGCTCGAGAGGCTCCTTGCGCAGCACTGCCCCCAGGTGCGTGTTATAGGACGTACAGGGTCGATAACAGGCGCCGTGGAGTGGCTGTCGTCGAACAGCGCCGATGTCATATTCATGGACGTCGAATTGTCGGACGGATTGTGTTTCGAAATTTTCCGCATGACAGATGTACGGGCGAAGGTAATTATTACGACAGCATACGATAATTATGCCATCAAGGCTTTTAAAGTCAATAGTATAGACTATCTGTTGAAGCCCATTGACAGTGCTGAACTGGTGGCTGCGGTACGCAAATGCAACACAGAAGCTCAGCGGGTAGGGATAGACGCTTCGCTGGCCGAACGCATCATCGGGGCGCGGCTCATGGCGGCATGGAAAGAACGATTCACGGTCAACATAGGCGACAGGATAAAGGTGGTCGAAACACGCAACATAGCATACTTCGTGTCGGAGGAAAAAAGCACATATATTGTCACCACAGATGCCCAAAACTATATTATAGACTTGCCGCTCGACCATATAGAGGGGCTTGTGGATCCCGTCTCGTTTTTCCGCGTAAGCCGTGGATGTATAGCGTCGTTAGATGCTATACGGAGTATAAACCGCCACTTCAACGGCCGGCTGAAACTCATAATGCACCCACCATTGCCCGAACCCATTGTGGTTAGCCGGCAACGCGCCGATGCGCTTCTGCGCTGGCTCGAAGGAGAGGTCGCCGAGAAATAGCAGGTGTAGATGGGGGGGAGACCACGCAGCATCGTGCCTGCCGGGCGTGTTTTTAACCGGAACCTTAATTTCCTATGTAAATATGGTGAAATCCGGGGGCGGAGCGTTGAACTTGTTCGAAAGCTACGGCCGGGGCGCATCCCGTATTACGGACAGTATTTATCGTTTAATAACTCCATATAATATGGCGGATGCCGAATATCCCCGCGATGTGGCGGAAGCAGCAGGGGGCTAAAATTTATTTTTTTGACTAAAAATCAGAAATATTCGGGCTACTTATGTAAAAATGACTACCTTTACGGCAGAATTTTCGTAAAACCTCCCCCGTAGCCGATTCTATTGCTGGAATACGCCGTAGGGCCGTGGTATTTTAAGACTTGAGGCTGTAACGGGAGTTTCTTAATGTAGTATAAGAAGTATTTAAATTTACTAATCCCGTTCTTTTATCCTCTTTTCCGCGCTTTTCTGCGGTGGGATTCTTAGAAACTGTTTAAAAATATTACCGGAATTATTTTTCATATATTCCCGGTAGTGTTTTTCGCCGCTATGAAGCTGTATATCGGGAATATGGAGCAAAGACCGGCGGAAAAAAATAACGGGAAGAGGTGGAAAAGAACGAGAGAAATATTTTTAAACAGTTTCTTAAACAGGGGCCGCTGTTCGCCTCGTCCCACCGTGAAGAAATCACCGGCAAACCGATATAAAATAATCCCGTTAACAAATTCAAACAGCTTCTAACATTTTTCAAAGTCACAGTTCCATGGAGATAAATCATTCTGACTACAAGATCCTTATCGTGGATGACGTCATTTCTAACGTCCTTCTTCTGAAAGTACTCCTGGCAAAGGAGAGTTTCAACATTGTAACAGCGATGAACGGAACCGAGGCACTTAAAGCCGTGGAGAAAGAGAATCCCGATCTGATCCTGCTCGATGTGATGATGCCCGACATGGATGGCTTCGAGGTGTGTACACGCCTAAAGAAGATACCTCCATACAACGAGATACCCATTATATTCCTCACCGCCCTGAACGGTGTCACAGATATCGTGAAAGGATTCCAGGTCGGAGGTAACGATTTTATATCCAAACCGTTCAACAAAGAGGAACTTGTGATACGCGTAACGCACCAGTTATCGCTGGTAGCAGCCAAGCGCATCATACAGCAACAGACCGAGGAGCTTCGCCGCACGATCATCGGCCGCGACAAACTCTATTCGGTGATAGCGCATGACCTGAGGGCCCCGATGGGTTCGATCAAGATGGTGCTCAACATGCTGATCCTGCGCCTGCCGCAGAACACCATAGGCTACGACATGTTCGAGATGCTGAACATGGCCAACCAGACAACCGAGGAGGTGTTCTCGCTGTTGGACAACCTGCTTAAATGGACCAAAAGCCAGATAGGGCGGCACAATACCGTATACCAGACCTTCGACCTTGTGGAAATCGTGCAGGGCGTGATAGAAATTTTCACGATGATGGCCAAGCTTAAAACGGTGACCATCAAAACCGAGTTGCCAGAACGCCTGGAGGTTCACGCCGACATCGACATGATACAGACCGTGTTGCGTAACCTGTTGAGCAATGCCCTGAAATTCAGCAGCCCGAACACCGACGTCGTCATATCGCTTAAGGAGATGCAGGACGAGGTGATCGTCAACGTACAGGACCATGGCTGCGGGATGAGTGAGGAGGCCCAGAAGAAATTGCTGAAAGTCGACACACATTTCACCACATACGGTACCGACAACGAAGAGGGAAGCGGATTGGGACTACTGCTGGTCAACGACTTCGTGATCAAATTCGGTGGGAAACTCACTTTCGTTTCGAAAGAGGGCGAAGGCACCACTTTTTCGTTCACCGTCCCAAAAAAGCCGGTCGAAGGCAAGTAGGCGGCCAAATGCAGGGGCATCCGGACGGGTTATCGGGAGTTTGTACGAGCTTCGGAAATGTACGCGGAGATTGCTGTGGAACGGCATGCGGATTCTTAAGGCGCTACAAAGTAATTCCCGGGGTATTTATCTGAGCATGTCCGGATTTCATATAAACCGTCCCGCAGTCCGGGACGGTTTTTTACATGGTAATGTGGACAAAAGTGGTTGGTAATTGACTGGCTGATACTCACAAAAAATAATCTGAGCCCTCCCACGGAGCTCGGATTATTTTTTGTGCTTTTGCTATCCTGGTTTCGAAAATAGAGATACTATTTCACGTAGTTTTGGTAGTGAACTTTTGTAAGCTAATGTCTTGGCGGGAATTACAAAATAAACTGCCGCAGTTTTTGCAACGATAGCGCTGATGACCACTACGAAATCCCCTTTTTATGACATCTAAAAAAACACAATCTGGGCAACGCTTTATTCTTCGTGAAGACATAAAAAAAGTATTTAGATGAAACTTGTTTCATCTAAATACTAAAAAATCGCTGTAATCAACAAAAAATAAGCTAATTACAAATCATATCACCAACCACTTTTGTCTATTATATCTTTTACATATAATAATTTTATGAAACTGAACAGGCTCGCTCTTTTTGTTTCGATGACCGTATTCCATGCCGCGGCGTTTAACATATCTGCGCAAACCCTGTAAAGCTTTTGACAGAAATTTTAAACAGTTTCTTAAATATGGCCCGCCGCCTTTCCATGGGGGTCATGGTACGAGTCCCAACAGTCCGCGACTTATCCCCCATCGGAAAACAACCAGTACCCACCCCTTGCCGGGACGCAGCGTAAGTGTATAAAATGTAAGTATGGCCAGCGTCCCTCCCCACTTGAACGCTTCGGTGGCCAGGCGCTTGAGCCATGCCACGCGGCTTATATTGAGTGTACGGACACGTTCACTGCACCCTATCATAGGGGCCAGCCGGAACAGGTACTCCCGGGTGAGGCGCGAGGCTGGCGTGTCGTGATATATCACCGCATCGGGCAGATAGTATATCTCCTCGCCAGCAGCACGCAACCTCTGAATAAGATCCTTCTCTTCGCCGCCCATCACCGAAGTTCCCGTACGTCCAAGATTGGGGTCGAACATCCCCACACGCTCTATCGCCTCGCGGCGGAAACCGATGTTGCCCCCACCCGGATAGCTCTTTCCCGGAAATGGCTTCACCGCAGGTCCATGGTCGACCTTGCCGCCAAGTGGACGCTCCAGAAACGGCGAATACCACGACGGCGGCGTCACTTCGTAGTCGGGAACGATGCGCCCCCCGGCGACCGACACATGCGGATAAGCCTCGAAGAAGTCGCGATAACCCGCCACAAATCCCCGTCCGGCCTTTTCGTCGTCGTCGATGCATACCATAACCTCGCCGTTGCTCCGTTCGATGCCACTATTGCGGGCGTAGGAGAGTCCCTGCCGCGGTTGATGACTGTAGGTGAACCTGACCTCGGGATGTTCCGAGGCAAAGATGCCGCACACCGCCTCCGTGCAATCCGTGCTGTTGTTGTCTACCACCACTATTTCGTATTCCCCTGCGTTGTCCTGGCACACAAGACTTTCCAGTGTCAAGGCCAGACTGCCGGCGCGGTTGTATGTGGCGATAAGTACGGATATCATTGTCATAATGATTTGATAACAGTATATAATTTAGACAGCCCCCGATATGCTACAACATAGCCAGTTCCCTGTAGAGCCTCTCCGTGGGAAGGCCCATCACATTGTAGTACGAGCCTTTGATCGAACTTATCGCCACAAGCCCGATCCACTCCTGTATGCCGTAAGCCCCGGCCTTGTCGTAAGGCTGGAAACGGTCGACGTAATACTCCACCTCATCCACGGTCAACTCTCTGAATCTCACCTTGGACAATTCTGAAAACTCCCGGCTCCCGCCATCCGTTCTGATCGACACTCCCGTGACGACTTCGTGTTCCGCCCCGGACAATCCCCTCAGCATATTTATGGCTTCGTCGCGATCAGACGGTTTTCCCATTATAACCCCGTGAGCTATTACCACCGTGTCGGCGGTAATCAAAATATCGCCGCCGGACAGCACTCCCGGCCAGGCATCGGCCTTCCTGCGGGCAACATAAAGCGCCACATCGTGCGTATCCATCGTAGCGGGATACGACTCATCGGCCGTATAACGGACCACCTCGAACCCGATTCCGCATCCACGCAACAACTCCTGCCTGCGCGGCGAGGAGCTGGCCAGTATCACATTTTTTTCCTTAAGTTTCTCAATCAGCATACATGCCACCGTATCATCCCACAATGCGTGTTGCCATATATGTGGTTAATTATCAGCATATGTATATCTAAATACACCCTGTAAGGCCATACACCTTCCCATGCCGACCACGCAAAATTACACAAACTCTTCGATTTATCGGTTTATTTTTTGCGAGACGGGATGATGTGCACATTATCGATATGGAATGAGGCTTCCGTCGAGCGTTGGTCGGCTGCTGGCACCGGGTCTTCGGGGTCTTGGTTGGGGGTGTTCCGGTCGGGCTTGTTGCGGAACGGGCCGGTACACAACGAAAGGCGTTCGACACTTTTGACGGCTTCGGCGAACTGTGCGTTTGCGAGCATCGTCTTGCCGTTCAGCGCCAGTTCGAAATATCCCAGGCCGCTTGTGTCGAGCGTTATCGCCAGGTCGTACCACACTCCGTGGCGATATGGTGACAATGGGTGTTGTTTCGACCCGTCGTCGTATTTCACCATCCAGTCGCTGTCGAAGAATATGCGTACCGGACGGTTGCCCTCTCCGTCGGTCACTTCTATATGCAGTTGGCCATGCGACGACTGCGAGGCATGTACCCGCAGAGATATTGTGGCGCGTTGCGAGGTTTCGAAGATGCGGATCGCCCTGGCGTAATCGCAAGGGTCTGAATCGCGTAGTGACAGGCTTTTATCTGCCTGCGACGGGAACGGCTCGACCGACACGGGAGCCCACCTGGGAGAGTATATATTCCAATCAGGTACCGCGCCTCCGGGGGCCATGGAGTTGAAGTCGTCCCGGACATCGCCCCTGACAGCGGTTTGCAGAGGCACGGGTATGCGGCTGATCCATATATCCTCTTTATTTACGCTGTACGTCAGCCACATGTCACTACCGGTCGGCGTAACATCATCCTCTATGCCGCGCATATAGCATGGCCCGAAATCTTTGCACCATCCGAAAAAGCGGCGGGGCGGCACCTCGCCGTGAATGGTACACATATCGTCGAAAAGCGTCCCGTCAGGGCCGGTCACGGCTACCAACGGATAACGGTACTGTTGAGTGGCAATGGGATTGTAGCAAATGGCGTAGCGTCCATCCGGGGTGCGCTGCCCCCACTGCTTGCCTCCGGCCATAATGAATGTGGGTGCGACCACAGGCACCGACCAGTCGGTTCCATTATCGGAGAGGGCCGTACGCGATTTTTTCCACAGTCCGACCCATTTGCCGTCGGCACGGCGGTAATACGAAAACGCTTCGACGCGGAACAGGCTGTCGGTCATCTCATAGAATCCGTCGAGTCCCTTGTCTTCATCCCACCACTGCATCGTGCGCAGGCCATCGGCGAGCAACGCGTCGCAGGCTGCCACAAAACCCGTGTCGGGCGACTGTTTATAAAAGGGGAATGCAGTGTTCGAGGCATTCCAGTCGCGGTGGGTGGTGTAGCGTATAAAATAGATAGGCCCCATTGTTCCGTCGGGATGAACTTCGCGCACCACACGGCCTATACCTCCCTCCCTGAAGGGGTTGTCGGTGTGGCCGTAAAAAGCGACCGTCAGCAATCTGCCGTCGGGAGAGGTGTAGAAGCCCATGCGTTGATGCATCATGTAGCCCTTGTAGCCTTCGGGGATCTCTACACCCACGGGCGCCGGATAGGCCGGGAAAGCGACCACGGGCTTTCCCCACGTACGCCCGTCGGCAGAATTGACCAATAGCGTATGCCCCGGATGCTCATGTTCGTGTACGGGGTTGCTCAGATACTGTAACCAGAACCGGCCTTGCCACCAGGTGAGGTTCGGGGCATGGTTGTAGGTCCACCCGTAATCGTCTGCCAACCCGGGATGCGAACGGTTGGCCCGCATGACCTGTATATTTTCCGTACCCACGGCCAGGGGTAATCCCCCGTCGTGCTTGGTAGGATCGGCTATACGGCCGCCGATGTAACGTACCGGCTCCGAGGGGGTGCCGGTCTGGGCCGCTACGGGGCCGCAAAGTGCCGGCAATAATACAGCGGCGGATAAAAGCAATAAAATACGCATGGTTGAAAAATCATAATTATTATGGAATTGTATGACTGTCCAGAGCCCTATCCCATATGGGTCATACAGGCCGTCACCTGTTGTTGGCCGTAAGGCTGATCGACAACATGGGATTCACGGGATCGTTGGTTATTATGTATAGTTTTTCGTCGACAGGCTCCCCGCCCGTCAGCGTTATCGTCAACTCTACCGACAACTGTCCCTTCCCACCGATGGCGGGCAGGGGATTTGCGCTCCAGACCATATGTGGAGAGTTTTCGATTTTGCGCACTATGAGTGGCGCGCTGCCTTTGTTGAGAAGCGTAACAGTCTTTTTGTAGACCCCTGCCGCAACCTGTTGTCCCAGGTCTACGTTTGGTGTCGCGATGAAACCTGCCGGCCTGGGAGACTTGTCGTCAGGCCGGAAAAATTCGGTCGCTATTCCAGTAAGACGTACCGGCGAGCCTTTTGCCCCGCCGACTGTAATGTATAGCAGGTCGTTGAAATGACCGTAGTAACCCGGCGGCGGAGAGACGACAACTACTACCCCGGCCGATCTTTTCGGGGGCACTATCTTCGGCATTACCGCCTTCACGCAGCCGCTCCTGCCCTCTATCGAATGACAGGGTTCTATCGCCCGGGTGGTATTGTTGAATATTCTCAGGTGTAGCGTGTCAATCGTGCGGTGCTGTTTGCGGCCGCAAAAAAGAGTGGCATGAGAGGTGTACAACCCTCCCGCCAACGCGTATGGATAATCCAGGTCGACGCTCTCGACCAGGTCGATTTGCCCGCGAAGCGACAGCGTCGACATGCTGCTGCCCCCGTTGTAGCTCACTTTGATGGTCTTGTTGACCGACGAGGTCAGGCCCCGCGGATCGAAGGTGACCGTTATGGAGCCTTTGCGCCCGGGCATCACCGGTTCACGGCTGAATGAAGCGACTGCGCAACCACACGTGGTCACCACCTCGTCGACCACTACGGGCGCCGGTGAAACGTTGGTGAATGTGTAGGTGTTCTTTACTTTGCCCCCGTCTTCGGATATGCGTCCGAAATTCCATGCCGTGTCGTCGAAGCGCACCGGCGATACGGATTGTGCCCGCAGAACCGTGAATGCCGTCGCCAGCACCATTCCCATTGCTATGAACCTGTGTAACACCGCTGTCATCTCCTGTTCTTAAATAATAACGTCAGTGTGGCCCCTGCCACGAATATGACCGTCGTGCCGGCCACTATCGTCAGGTAGGTGTGTAACGGGCTGTGGAAACACCAGAACGGCGACCCTTCGTTTACCAGAGGGCTGAGGCTCATCCAGGCTATGGTCAACACTCCGCACAAGACCGCCGCAACGATATGCGGACGGCGGGTGCGATGGAACGTCAGTCCCAGCAAAAATAAGCCGAGCATCCCGCCGCTGAAAACCGAAGAAAGTTTCCACCACGCATCGAGCACCCCTTGCACACGCATCATCAGCAACGCCATCCCAACGCCGGCCGCACCCACAGACAACGACGTCAGATACAGGGTACGCATCTTGCCGCGTTCGCTCATCACGTTTTTAGAAAGGCGGGAGACGAAATCCGTCAGCACCACCGTGGCAGACGAATTGATACTGGTCGAGACGGTGCTCATTCCCGCAGCGAATATAGATGCTATGACGAGTCCAGTCACTCCCGTGGGCAAGCCCGTGATTATGAAGTGAGGGAAAACCTGGTCGGGTGGAGTCCCCGGAGGGAGCAGGCCGGGCCGGGCTGTATAATATGCGTAAAGAGCCGCACCTATGTATACAAACACCAGCGACACGGGGATGTATAACAGCCCTCCCCAGATCGTGGAACGCACAGCCTCGCGCGTTGAGCGGGCCGTCATGTAACGCTGCACGTAATTTTGGTCTATACCGTAATTCTGGAGGTTGACGAAAAGTCCGTAAATCAATACCACCCAGAAAGTCGGTTCCGAAAGCGACAGGCCGAAGCTGCCCAGCGAGAATTTACCCGCCGCAGAGCATGTTTCAAAGAGTTGCGCCGGGCCTTCGGGCATCGAGAAGGTAAGTATCGCAGCACATGCCAACGCCCCAACGATCAGGACAATCCCCTGGATGGCATCGGTCCACACCACTGCGGCGATACCTCCCAGCATCGTGTAGAGGAGCGTCAGTACTCCTGTCCACACGATGATCGTTTGTATGTCCCATCCGAACATGCGGCTTACGGGCAGAGCCAGCAGCAATAGTATCGATCCCGTACGCGCCAACTGCGTTAGAAGGTAACACGCCGCTACGTACCCGCGGGCCCAGTAGCCGAATTTGGTTTCGAGGTAGGCATAGGCCGACACGCTGTTCATCCCCCTGTAAAGAGGCACGAACACCTTTGCCGCCAACCACACAGCCACCGGGATCGAAAGACTGAAGACAAAAGGGTTGAAGTTGCCCCGGTAGGCGTCGCCGGGCAGCCCCAGGAAACTGATGCTGCTCACAAAAGTGGCAAAGATCGACATCGCCACCGCCCATGTGGGTAACGATCCCTCGGCCGCGGTGAACGACGAGGCCCCCCGGCGGCTACGGAAATAGAAACTGCACCCGAACAACACCGACCCCAGCGTGAAGGCGAAAAACACTATGTAATCCCAAACGGTTATATCCACGGCATTCCTGTTTTTAAAGGCTCGTTTATCTGAGATAATGCATCCCGGCCTAAACCGCCGCCAGGCCCGTAGTCATTGCAAATGCCGCAACAGAATCACCGGCGAGATTCTCTTCGGCAATGTTGATCGAAGCGTACTCCCCCAAAATTTCGAGCGCCCGGCGCACACGTTCCCGCTCCGCATCGCGGAACTTGCGGTACGGGAACGACAGATGGTCGTCACAAATGCCCATAAGCGATAAGGCGCATTTCACTCCCTTTAGGTAACTCGATTCGTAGCGCCCTACGGTGTAAATAGCTGTCGAAATAGCCATAATGCGCTGTTGCAGGCGGGCCACCTCCGGCATATCGCCGCGCCTGGCGGCCTGCCACATGCCGACATACAACTCCGGGAACATATTCGCCCCGCCGTTGACCCCGCCGTCGGCACCCATCAGCACCGACTCCCCCGTCAACTCTTCCGGTCCCACGAAAAGCGCGAAACCGGAGTTGCCCCGTAACATGTGGACCAGGGTCTGGAAATAGGTCATGTTGGCCGAACTATCCTTCAACCCTATGATATTGGGATGTTTCGACAGCGCACATACGGTGGCGGGCTCCAGGAACACCTTCACGTGCGACGGCATATTATAAAGATACAGGGGCAGGCATAGCCCATCGGCCAAGGCCGTGAAATACTCTATCATCTCCTGCTGTGAAGGGGCGAAATAGTAAGGCGCAGCCGCCACAACGGCCGCCGCACCGCAATTCCGCGCATGAACCGCCAGTTTCAGGCTCTCATCCATCGAGGTGTCGGTGATCCCCACCAGCACGGGAACACGCCCGGCGATCAACCGGCAACACAGCTCCACCATTTCGTAGCGGCACTCATAAGAGAGGCTTTGCGCTTCACCGGTCGTGCCGAGCAGGAATATCCCATGCACACCACCTCCGATAAGGTGCTCCACGAGTCTTCCTACGCCTTCGGTGTCGAGAACATTATCCGCCGCAAGGGGCGTTATCATAGGGGGGACTATCCCCTGCAACTTTCCCATATTTACCTCAATATTGTTATTTAGGACATGTTTATAGTCTGTATGAAACCGGACAGTACCCAATTCCCTGCAATCGCCTGCCTTATTCGGTCAGGATGGGGTTGAGCACGACCGACACGAACTGCTGCTTGCGGTTGTTTATATTGTCCAGCAGCAACCGTACAGCCTCGCTCCCCAGCAACTCCACAGGCTGCTTGACATACGAAACGGGAAGGCTGCACATGCCGAAGAAATCAGATTCGCCAAACCCCACGACCCGTACCCCTCCAAGCGAGACAGGATCGATATCATAAAGACAATGCACCCCGGCACGAAGCAGCTTGTTTGTGGTAAAGATAATCCCGTCAACCCCGCGCGAAAGCATGTCCTCGACCACTCTTGGCATCTGCCCGGGAATGTTCCGGAACCTGACCCGGTGCACTTTGGCCGACTCGCCCATCCCGAGTTCAGCCATCACTCCCGCGTAACCGGCCTCGCGGTCGCGCAGGTTTTGCAGGTTCATCGTGTAATTCACCATCTCCACCTTGCGGGCGCCGCGGTCGATAAGGTGCTGGGCCGCCATGGCTGCCGCGCGCCGGTTATTGAGCGTCACACAATCCGCCTCCACTCCATCGACCCCGCGGTCGAGCATCACCAGGGGAATTCCCGCGTCAAGCACCTTGCGGATCGTACCTTTGGAATTTTCGCATGGCACGACTATCAGCCCGTCTATCCCGCGGTCGATAAAGCCGTCTATCACATGCTGCAGCTTTTCGGGGCTCTCGTCGGTGCTTCCGAAAAAGACGGTGTAGTTGGATTGGTACGCCACGTCTTCTATGCAACGGGCTATATCGGCGAAAAATTTATTCGATATATCCGACACCACCACCCCTATGGTATTCGTACGGCCGCTACGTAGCGATTTAGCTGCACTGTTGGGCCTGTAGTTCATCTCTGCGGCGATTTGCAGGATACGCTCCGTGGTCTTGGGGCTCACGCGGTACCTCTCCGAACCGCTGCTCGCCTGGTTGTTCATCACAAAAGAGACCGTAGCTACCGAAACGCCGGCCTTGTCGGCGATATCGCGGATCGTTACTTTTTTTGACATGGCTGCCTGGTATATGCGGGAGGTCGATACTCCGTATTTTCACGCAAAGATAATTAAAACATTTTAGCAATCAAATAAATTTAAACAATATTTTAAACAAATCATTTTTCCCACCCTATGCAGAATAGCCATGCATGTTATTGTTAATATGCATAATATGATTCACGTCACGGGAATGAACATCGCCGTACCCTGTATTTAACCAATGCAAGCACCAATAAAATAGCTAAAACGATATGGATGTGATATCGAAATTTTACCGGCCATACAAGCATCATCCAGACAACTGCCCGACAACCACAACAGTACTTGCTTGGTGTATAAAGTATTTATAATAAGTATATTAACATTATTTAATTTGAAGGTAATAGAAATGCTACTCCGCCCTACGCTTCCATTCAACGGGGGAATACCGATTTAAAATATTTTTTACAGAAAAATGAGTCGAAATTTGTTAAATCGTTTTATTTATATAAATTTGCGAACGATTAATTTGCAATAGGCTGCAGGGCAGCACACAACCGCACCACAAACCGGGCGATCCGCCCCACCATACCAAAGGCTCCGGACACCGCAGCCAAACACTGTGACCGGAATCGCATACACCTAACTAAAACTACATATACTAACTAAAAACAAAGACTTGATGAAAAAGAAACTACTCTACCCGGAAACGACCTTAGCTGCCAGGGCTGCACGCCTTCGCCACCTGCTGGTTGTTTTCGTCTGTCTGCTGCAGCTGGGCACTGTCGTCGCACAGTCAGGCAAAGCAGTGACGGGAGTCGTGAAAGACGACAAGGGTTCGGCCATCGCCGGGGCTACGGTCGTGGTGGCCGGAACGACCCGCGGGGTCGTCACATCGACCGACGGACGTTATTCCATCGTTGCCGAACCGGGCGAAACGCTCGTGGCCGGTTTCGTGGGGTATGTATCCCAAACGGCACAGGTGGGCGCATCGCGCACTGTCGATTTTGTGATGAAAGAAGATGTTACGGCAATCGGCGAAGTGGTTGTCACCGCGTTGGGCATTGCCCGCGAGTCTAAATCGCTCTCTTATGACGTGCAGCAAATCACGGCCGGTGAAGTGGCCAGAACGCGAGACGTAAACCTGATGGGCAGCCTTGCCGGTAAGGTTGCCGGGGTATCGATCAACACGAGTGCGGCTGGTATTGGCGGCGGATCGCGCGTGGTGATGCGCGGGACCAAGTCGATCAACGGCAACAACAATGCCCTTTATGTCGTGGACGGCATCCCCATGCCCAACCTCTCGGCAGGACAGCCCGACGACAAATACACCGGTGCTGGCCAGTCGGGTGACGGCATGGCAAACTTCAACCCCGACGATATCGAGTCGATATCGATACTCAGCGGTTCGGCCGCCGCCGCCCTCTACGGCTCCGAAGCTGCCAACGGCGTGGTTATCATAAACACCAGGAAAGGTACGCCCGGCAAGGTGCGGCTGAGTTACTCCAACAGCACGACGTTCTACACGGCCCTCATGCTACCCGACTTCCAGAATACCTACGGCTCCGAGACAGGCGAGTGGTTCAGTTGGGCCTCGAAGATGGGCGCTCCGACAAATTACGATCCGGCTGATTTTTTCCAGACCGGCTACAGCATCGCCAACACGGTGAGCCTTTCTACGGGAGGCGAGAAAAACCAGACCTATATCTCCGCCGGCGTGGTCAACTCCCGTGGTATAATCCAGAATAACGAGATGGACCGTTACAATATCTCCGTACGCAACACCTCCACTCTGCTGAAAGATAAGATGACGCTCGATGTGAGTTTCATATATTCGAAAACCGGAGAGCAGAACATGCTCGCCCAGGGCGAATACGCCAACCCGCTCGTCCCGGTCTACCTCTTCCCGCGCGGCGACGACATCAACAAATATATGTACTACGAGCGCTACAATACCGGCCGCAACATCAAAACCCAGTTCTGGCCGCTGTCCGACAACGGGCTTTCGATGCAGAACCCGTGGTGGATCACCAACCGCAACATGTATCTCAACGACAAGGACCGCTTCCTGGCCAGTGTGGCGGCAAAATACAAGATAAACGATTGGCTGAGTATTTCGGGCCGCGTGAAACTCGACCAGAACATCACCACTTCGGAGCGGAAGATGTACGCCTCGACGCTTACCGTGCTGTCGGAGAACTCCAACAAAGGCTCCTACATCAAGCGCGATTACAACACCCGCCAGACATATGCCGACATAATGCTGAACGCCAGCAAATACTTCGGCAGCGACAAGGAGTACAATCTGACGGCAGCGGTGGGCGCGAGCATAAAAGACGTAATATATAAGGAGTACGCTTTCGGAGGCGGATTGAAAACCATCCCCAACATGTTCACCTACGGCAACATCGACACCGACGGAAAGCTAACCTATACCCAGAACAACCATCACGACCGCACCAACGCGCTGTTTGCCACGGCGTCGCTGGGATACAGGAGCATGCTCTATATTGACGGGACGTTGCGTAACGACTGGCTGTCGGCCCTTGCCGGCACCGGCCAGCAGTCGATACTTTACCCTTCGGCGGGCGTATCGGCAATCCTGTCGGACCTGTTCAAGGTAAAATCCAAGGTTTTGTCTTACGCCAAACTGCGCATCTCCTATGCCGAAGTGGGCAACGCGCCAGAACGCTTTAAGGCTATCAGTACCTGGCCTGTGCAGGGCAATCTGACCACCACTTCGTACTTCCCGGTTACCGACCTCAAGCCCGAGCGCACCCATTCATGGGAGGCGGGTCTGAACATGAACTTCTTCGACAACCGATTGTCGTTCAACGCAACCGTCTATAAGTCGTATACCGAGAACCAGTTGTTCAACCCCATCATCTCCTCCACGCTGGGTTACACCTCGATATATGTCAACGGCGGAAAAGTCTCGAATAAAGGAATAGAACTCTCGGCGGGTTTCAAACAAAACCTGGGTCCCGTAAACTGGAACACCAACCTTATATGGTCGCTCAACCGCAACCGTGTGGACCGTCTCCTTCCTGAATACACCAACGCGGAACTCGACCTTACGGTGTCGCTCAACGAACTCGACGTCTACAGTCTCGGCGGAGCCAAGCAGATGCTTACCGTCGGCGGATCGATGGGCGACATTTATGTCAACACGATGCGCACCGACGCCAACGGCTATATCTGGATAAATTCGATGACCGGCGCCCTGGAAACAGAGAAGAACAACTGGATGTACGCAGGCAACAGTGCTCCGGATTACACACTGGGTTGGCGCAACAGTTTCGACTGGAATGGATTGCAATTCGGCTTCCTGGTCAATGCCCGCGTGGGTGGCGTAGGGGTTTCGGCGACCCAGGCCGTGCTCGACTACTACGGCGTTTCGCAAAAAAGCGCCGCCGCCCGCGACAATGGTGGTGTGGTGATAAACGACGGCTACAAAATAGACGCCCAGCAGTGGTACCAGACCATAGGCGCCAACGGCACGAACTTCGTGGGTTCGATGTACACATACAGCATGACCAACGTCCGTCTTGGCGAGGTGACCGTTGGCTATAATCTTCCTGTCGGCAAATGGTGCAAATGGATACAAAGCGCCAATGTGTCGCTGGTGGGCCGCAACCTGTTGATGTTCTATTGTAAAGCCCCTTTCGATCCCGAATCGACGGCCAGCACGGGAACATACAACCAGGGTATGGACTATTTCATGCAGCCCAGCCTGCGCAGCATGGGTTTCTCGGCAAGCATCACTTTTTAACCGCATAACCTGAAAACGAAGATGAATACATACGCTATTTCGATGATAAAAAAAATATTGCCGGCCTTACTGGGCACAGCGGTATTGTCGGGTTGTACGGCCAACTTCACGGAGTACAACACCAACCCCAACGAAGCCACCCGCGACATGACCAACTGGGACTACGTCAGGTCGGGTTCGTTGCTGCTGCAAATGGAACAGAACGTACTGGTGGTATCGCAGCCAGGCACGGGGATCGGCACCGACCGCTACCAGACGGTAGAGGTTATGGGAGGTGATGGCTTCGCTGGCTACTTTGGTTTCGCCGCCCCCAGCATAAACTCCGCCGGACGCTACAACTGGGACAAAGCCAGCTGGTACGGCGATATGTTCACCACCAACTATTCGCGCACGATGAGCGCCTGGCGCGAACTGAAGGCCGACTTCGAGGGCAAACCGGCCTTCGCGTTGATGCAGATCGTAAAGGTCGCCGCCATGCACCGTGTCACCGACACCTACGGTCCGATACCATATGTGCAATATGGACAGACCGCCCAGGTGCCTTACGATTCGCAAAAAGATGTATATTATAAATTTTTCGAGGAACTCACCAATGCGGTCGATGCGCTCAGCGGTTATGCGGCAGCGGACCAGAAACTCTTCGAGGAGTGGGACGTAGTGTACAACGGCAGCATAAAAGCGTGGGTGAAATTCGCCAACTCGCTGCGCCTGCGTCTGGCCATGCGTCTGGCTTACGTCGATCCTTCGAAAGCCGAGGCCGAAGCGGTGGCTGCGACCAGAGCCCCGGGCGGCCTGATGTCCGAAGCCGGCGACGTGGCGCGGTTGCAACACATATCGCCTATTGCATCTTACGAAAGCCCGCTGTATGTAATCCGCGGCTGGGACGACGTGCACATGGGCGCAACTATCGACTCCTATATGAACGGTTACGCCGATCCGCGCCTCAGCGTTTATTTCACATCGGCATCAGACAGCAAATACCGCGGTATCCGTGCCGGGAAATCCAATTCGAGTCCCAAAGCGGGTTACACCACCGGGCTATTTTCTACTCCCAATGTCGATTCGAAAAGCGACGTGGTTTGGATGCGCGCCTCGGAGACCTGCTTCCTGCTTGCCGAAGCGGCCTGGAGAGGGTGGAATGTGGGCGGCACAGCACAATCGTTCTACGAGCAGGGCATCAGGATGTCGTTTGCCGAGCATAGCGTATCCGGTGCCGATGCGTATATAAACAACAACACCGCCATTCCGGCCAACTATTCCGACCCCGTCACGCCGACCTACTCGATCAACGCCCGCAGCGCGGTCAAGATAAAATGGGACGCCGCGGCTACCGAAGAGAATCTGGAGCGCATCATCACCCAGAAGTACATCGCCATGTTCCCCGTAGGGCAGGAGGCATGGAGCGAGTTCCGTCGTACGGGATACCCCAGAGTGTTCCCGGTCGCGGTCAACGAAAGCAACGGCGGCTGTGTGGACAGCGACGTGCAGATACGCAGGCTTGCATTCCCGCAGAACGAGTACGACACCAATTCCGACGCCGTGGCCAGGGGTGTTACCCTTCTGGGAGGCCAGGACAATCCGGGGACCAAACTCTGGTGGGACGCCAAATAGTGAATAACCGATCAAGATACTACTATGAAAATAAATAAATTAGCAATATTTTTGATTCCTCTTTGCGCCGTGACTTTCTTTTTGCCGGCCTGCGACACCGACGTCGAAGAGCGCGAAATGCAGGCGACCAAGAAATTCAGCGAAGAGTATTACGCCAACCTGCGCGCATACAAAAAGAGCGACCACGCCATATGTTTCGGCTGGTATGCGGGCTACACCTCCGACGCTTCACCTTCGGGTGGGCTTCACTTCCAGGGACTTCCCGACAGCATGGACATCGTGAGCCTGTGGCAGCAGATTCCGTCCAACAATCCCGAGTTCATCGAAACCAGCGCATATGGCGAACGCTATATGCCCAATGCATGGCGCGAGATGAACGAGATGCGCGAAAAGAAAGGCACCCGCGTGGTGATGTGTAAAATATGCCGTATAGCAGGCACTGGCTTTCCGCAAACCGACGCGGGGATCGAAGCCTACGCCATGTACCTGCTGCGATGCATGCTCCAGAACGACCTCGACGGCATCGACCTCGACTACGAGCCGGAAGGCGACTGGTTGCAGAATGCCAATTTCACCAAGTTCGTCCAGGTGCTGGGCCGCTACATCGGACCGCAGTCGGGTTCGGGCAAACTGCTGATCGTGGATTTCTACAGCCAGGTTCCGCCCAAGGAGACCGAGCCTTATGTAGACTACTACATCCGCCAGTGCTACAGCGCATCATCGGCCACGACACTGCAAAACCAGTTCAACGCACTCTCGGCATGGTGCGCCCCCGAAAAATTCATTGCCACCGAGCAGATGGGCTGGTACTGGGAGAACGGCGGTGTGAAATTCACCGAAGCCGACGGCAACCAGGTCGACTCCAAAGGCAACCCCATCTATTCGGTGATAGGCATGGCGCGCTGGAACCCCACGCAGGGACGTAAAGGCGGATTCGGGGGATATTACTTCGAATATGAGTACAACACCCGCCGCCCTGCCCGCCAGGACCTGGGCGACACTGAGAGTAAACCGGTTCCCTACTACAGCCTGCGCCGCGGGATACAGGAACAGAATCCCGCCCGGCAATAACACTACATAAACCACGTTAATAGTATTGCGATGAAAACAATGAAATATATAACCCTGATGCTGGGCGTATTCGCGCTGGCGCTGCCACTGGTTTCGTGCGACGAAGCCGCCGAGGTGGGCGAAGGGATCATCATGACCGGTACGGCCAGCGACCCGATGGTCAAATTCGCCGTCGACGGTTTCCCCGCATCCTACTCGGTGTCGGCTACAGCTACGGATCTTGCAAAACGTGACGTCAGGGTATCGCTGTCGATCGACGGCAACCTCGTGGACGCGTACAACGCAAAGATGGGAACCAGCTACTACTTCATCCCCGAAACCTCCGTCGAACTCTCGGCAACAGAGGTTCTCATCAAGGCCGGGACATCGGTATCGGAAGCGGTCGACGTGACGATCATAACCGACGACGAATTCGTGTCGGGACGTGTCTACCTCATTCCGGTGACGATCCGGCAGGTAGACGGAGATTTCGACGTGATCGAGGCCGGCCGCACGCTTTACCTCAAAGTATCGCGGACGCTGCGTTTCCATGCACCCTACGTGGGGCAGGCGGCAATGGCTTACCAGTTCCTGTTCCCCAACCCTATCACCTCGCTGCCGGTATACACTTTCGAAGTTAAGATCTACGCCACACAGTTCCGCGCCACCGGAGCGAGCGGTACCACGCGCGTTTGCTCGTTCGGCGGCAACGAGACCTCTGTCGAAGGCGGGGCCATCAACGACGGCGGGTTCAAGTGCGACCAGAACCTCATCCGTTTCGGGGAGGGCACCGACCCGACCAACCTGTTGCACATCACCACAAAACAGGGTAAGATGTCGGCCATAGGCGGGTTCAACACCAATCAGTGGTACGCTGTGGCGCTCGTCAACGATGGCTCGACCCTGACGCTCTACATCGATGGCGAGAAGAATAACTCGATGACCGTGTCTCCCTACGAATACACCCTGTATGGAGTCCAGATCGGCATGCCGTCGTCGGGCTACCAGAGTTCACAGCTATTCTACGGCCGCCTTAGCGAGATGCGCCTGTGGACACGGCCCCTCTCGGCACGCGAGATAAAAGCCAACGTCTGCGGCGTCGACCCGTCGACCAACGGCCTGGTGTCGTACTGGCGCATGGACGAAGGCTCGGACAAGACCTTCTACGACTCGTCGCCGGCCAAGCGCGACATAGGCTATTCGAGCAACATCACCATCAACTGGACCTACGACGATACGAATAAATGTGTCGAATAACCCGCTAAATACGTTCACACTATGAAAAAAATACTTTATATATTCCTGGCGGCAGCCCTTTGCACCCTGTGGTCGTGCGACAAGGATAACGACGGAGATAAAACGGCGCCCAAAACCACGGTCGCCTTCACCCAGTCGGGCGGACAAATAGTGGAGGTGGATATAAACACCTTCCCTGTGTCCTACACCTATTCACTGACTCTCGACAAACCCTCCGACAAGGTCTTCATATGCGACCTGGAGGTCGACATGGGTCTTGTAGAAGCCTATAATGCGGCCCACGGCACCAATTACGAGCCCATGCCCGAGGGGACTTACCAGTTGCCGGTCACAACGTCGATCATCATGCCCGGGAAGACCCAATCATACGACTTCGAAGTAAGTTTCGTAAGCCTCTATGGTTGCCAGAAGGACAAAACATACCTTCTGCCGGTCGTGGCAAAACCGATAAACGGCGAGGAGTTCGCCGCCGACCAGACCAATGTTATATATATCAAAGCGCCCATAACACGTGTGGTGGATTATATCAAGGGGCTCGACATGCACACCTATTCCACCGACATGTATCGTGAATTGAGCATCCCCAACAGCGAGGTGGTCTCGATGGGTGACAACACCCACACGTTCGAAATTATGATCTACCCCTACACCTGGCGTGCCACGACCAATTACATAGGTACATGGCGGGGCAAAGACACCGGCAACAACAACGAAAATTTCAGCGGTTGCGAAGTGCGCGTAGGATCCGTGGCAGGCGCCTCGAACATAGGCAACCGCCAGGCCGACCTTACCCTCACCGCGCAGGGAAAGATAATACCCGCAAGGGAATGGACCGTGATCTCGATTGTGTGCGACGGGACACAAACCGGCCAAAGCGCCAATGCCGCTTACTGGACGTACTTCAACGGCGAGTTGATATCTTCCGCCAAACCCACCAAACGTTTCGGCCCCACCTCGTCACAGCGGTTCAAGGTGGGATACACCCTTACCGGTTTCCAGTTCGGCAATACCACCGCCTCTAACTACTTCGACGGCGTGATAGGCGAGGTACGGATATGGAAAGGCGCCCTTACCCAGGAGCAGATCAGAGCCAACCTGCGTACCGTCGCCAATCCTTCCGCCACAGCCATGTACGCCTACTGGAAAATGGACGACGGCGAAGGCAATGTCATCAGGGATCACTCCGGGAACGGCCGCGACCTGACATTCCCCGCCGCATCAAAAGTTAAATGGACAGCTGAAATGAACACCTTCCCGGTGAATTAGTACGTGTAGATAACATATTCCGGAATGCATAGCCATGAGGTTCCCGGGGCATACATCCCCCGGGAACCTCATGGCTATGCCCGTCGCGCGTTCGGGAAACATTTGTGATACCACTGTCATTTGGTTAGTTGTGTTTTCAGTCTGCCGTCGGCGGGGGCAAACTGCCGACCTCGACCGGAAGTCAGGATCGAACAAATTGACAAGCAGTGTTTCTATTAATGCATCCAAATGGACCGTTTATATTAACACGCCCAAATGCCGTGCGGGGAAAACAATGGTTATTTTTTGCAAAAAAGGAGGTATAGTGTTTTTTATTGGGAAAAATATAGTATTTTTGAGGCCGATTTCAGTTTTTGTAGCCAGGATATTCCTATGGTTTCAGGGACGGAATTGCGTTCCAGGAGGTTTTTTGAGATAAATTGCAGATATTTTTTGTGTATTTGAAAATAGTTTGTAATTTTGCTGCCCCGGAAAACAGGTTGCATGCCGATGTAGCTCAGTTGGCCAGAGCAGCTGATTTGTAATCAGCTGGTCGGGGGTTCGAATCCCTCCATCGGCTCTAGAGAATTATGGTGGATTTTGTGATGGTGGGGTGCGGTTGAATAGAGTTCTTAATAAAATTGGGGAGAGTACCGCAGTGGCCACCTGAGCCTGCGACGTGAGTCGCGGCGAAAGTGCCGACCGCAGGCCCGCTCATCGCCCGCAAGGGCGGTGCGGACAAAGCCGCAGGGAGGCAAATGGGGCAGAGGTACGATTCACGAGCGAGTTCTTTAAAATAAAATTGGGGAGAGTACCAGAGTGGCCAAATGGGGCAGACTGTAAATCTGCTGACGTACGTCTTCGGTGGTTCGAATCCATCCTCTCCCACATTAGTACACAGGGTTTAACACGTAAGGAAATGGATAACCGGGCGAAGCGGTAGAGTGAGCTAAGGTGATCCATTTATTTTCGCATCGGGCCGGTAAGTGGAGGCGTAGCGCGGTAATGTGATTAAGAAAATAATATTTAAGCGGAAGTAGCTCAGTTGGTAGAGCATTAGCCTTCCAAGCTAAGGGTCGCGAGTTCGAACCTCGTCTTCCGCTCACGAAGAAATCTAATTCAAATACTTTCAATCATGGCAAAAGAAAAATTTGACAGGTCCAAACCGCACGTAAACATCGGTACTATCGGACACGTTGACCACGGTAAAACCACCCTTACCGCTGCAATCACCACGGTTCTCGAAAAGAGGGGCCTTTCTGAATTGCGTAGTTTCGACTCGATCGACAACGCACCCGAAGAAAAAGAGCGCGGTATTACGATCAATACATCACACGTCGAGTATCAGACGGCTAACCGCCACTATGCACACGTAGACTGCCCCGGACACGCCGACTACGTTAAGAACATGGTTACCGGTGCTGCCCAGATGGACGGTGCTATTATAGTTGTTGCCGCCACCGACGGTCCGATGCCCCAGACCCGCGAGCACATCCTGCTTGCACGTCAGGTGAACGTTCCGCGTATCGTGGTTTTTCTCAACAAAGTCGACATGGTTGACGACGAGGAGATGCTCGAATTGGTTGAGATGGAGGTTCGCGAACTCCTCAACTTCTACAGTTTCGACGGCGACAACGCTCCCGTTATCCGTGGTTCCGCTCTCGGTGGCCTGAACGGTGATCCGAAATGGGAAGAGAAGATCATGGAGTTGATGGATGCTGTAGATACCTACATTCCGATTCCTCCGCGTGAGAACGAAAAGCCGTTCCTTATGCCGGTTGAAGACGTATTCTCGATCACCGGCCGCGGTACCGTTGTTACGGGCCGTATCGAAACAGGTATCGTGAAAGTAGGCGATCCGGTAGAGATCATCGGTTTGGGCGAGAAGTCGAAAACTTCTACCTGTACGGGTGTTGAAATGTTCCGCAAGTTGCTCGACTCGGGCGAGGCCGGCGACAACGTGGGTCTGTTGCTCCGCGGCATCGACAAGAACGATGTTAAGCGTGGTATGGTTGTGGCTAAGCCCGGCTCTATCACTCCGCACACCGTGTTCGAGGCTGAGGTTTATATCCTTAAGAAAGAAGAAGGTGGCCGCCACACTCCGTTCCACAACCACTACCGTCCCCAGTTCTACCTCCGCACGATGGATATCACCGGCGAGTGCGAACTTCCGGCAGGTGTTGACATGGTTATGCCCGGTGATAACACCACTATCACCGTTAAGTTGATCTACCCCGTTGCATTGAACCTCGGTCTGCGTTTCGCTATCCGCGAAGGTGGCCGTACGGTAGGTGCAGGTCAGATCACCAAGATTATCGAGTAATCCCTTAGCGGAATATATCTTCAAGGGCGTCCTGAAAGCAGGAGTTTTTGGGACGCCCTTTTTACGAGTGTAGTTCAAGGGTAGAATAGTGGTCTCCAAAACCATTGATGGGAGTTCGAATCTCTCCACTCGTGCGGGTACCGGTTTTTTTGCGGCGGTTTCGCAGTCATAGTTGCGGCGGTTTCCGGGATTATGGTTGCGGTGGGTGCTGGGACAGACCGTTTTGGCGCTTACGGTGTAATGGCAGGCAGTTTCCTGAGATTACGTCATCAATCGGATACGGGGCCATACCGCAAAAGCGGTCGTGGTCCCTGGCCGGGTGTTTATGAAAACCGTGCAGGAGACCCGGATCTCCAAAATATATGCGACTATGAAAGCAGTTAATTATTTTAAAGAATCCTACACAGAGCTCGTCCAGAAGGTTTCATGGCCTTCGTGGAGCCAGTTGCAAAACCAAGCCATCGTAGTGATGGTCGCTTCCCTGATTTTTGCGATTGTCGTCCTTTTAATGGACCTGAGTTTCGAATACATAATGAAGGGTATTTACGGTTTGCTCTATTAATTCATTAGCTGTTACTACGATGAGTGAAAAGGAGCAAAGGCAGTGGTACGTCATACGTGCCATAGGCGGCAAGGAGAAGAAAGTCAAGGAATATATCGAGGCCGAAATAAGGCATTCGCACCTTGAGGAGTACATCTCCCAGGTACTTATTCCTACCGAGAAGGTTTACCAGATCCGCAATGGTAAGAAGATCAGTAAGGAAAAGGTATCTTACCCCGGTTATGTGTTGGTAGAGGCTGCTTTGGTGGGAGAAATACCGTTTTTACTTCGTAACACGCCGGGGGTCTTGGGCTTCCTCGGAGATTCGAAAGAGATGAGCAACAAGATGCAGGCCACGCCCCTGAGACCTCAGGAAGTGAGCCGCATACTCGGACGGGTCGACGAACTGAGTGCCGGCGAAGAGGAGAATGAGGTTCCGTTTTTTGTGGGCGAGACAGTCAAGGTTACCGATGGTCCTTTCTCGAGTTTTTCGGGGACTATTGAGGCTGTAGATAACGAGCGCAAGAAACTGACCGTCTCTGTGAAGATATTCGGTCGCAAGACTCCTATGGAGTTGAGCTTTATGCAAGTTGAAAAAGAATAACAAACAAAAGGAAAATTATGGCAAAAGAGGTTGCTGCATTTATCAAATTGCAGATCAAAGGCGGAGCTGCCAATCCTTCCCCTCCGGTAGGGCCTGCATTGGGCTCGAAGGGTGTCAATATCATGGACTTCTGCAAGCAGTTCAATGCCAGGACACAGGACAAGGCGGGCAAGGTGTTGCCGGTTATCATTACCGTCTACAGCGATAAGTCTTTTGACTTTATCGTAAAGCAACCGCCCGTGCCCGTACAGTTGAAGGAGATGGCGTCGCTCAAATCGGGCTCTGCAGAACCCAACCGCAAGAAAGTGGGACAGGTTACATGGGACCAGGTTAAGGCTATCGCCGAGGATAAATCTCCCGACATGAACAGTTTCACACTTGAGGCTGCCATGAAAATGGTGGCTGGTACGGCACGCAGCATGGGGATCAATGTCGTAGGTGAATTTCCTAAATTATAGCAGAAGAAAATGGGTAAGCTGACAAAGAATCAAAAATTAGCTTTTTCGAAGGTTGAAGCCGGCAAGGTTTACAAACTTTCCGAGGCCGCTGCTCTTCTCAAGGAGATCACATATACGAAATTCGATGCTTCGGTGGATATCGACGTCCGTTTGGGTGTCGATCCCCGTAAGGCCAACCAGATGGTTCGCGGCGTTGTCACCCTGCCTCACGGTACGGGTAAGCAGGTAAGGGTTCTGGTGCTTTGTACTCCCGACAAGGAGGCCGAGGCCAAGGAAGCCGGTGCGGATTATGTAGGATTGGACGAGTATATCGACAAGATCAAAGGCGGTTGGACCGACGTGGACGTTATTATCACAATGCCGAGTGTCATGGCTAAGGTAGGGGCGTTGGGACGCATATTGGGTCCTCGCGGTCTGATGCCCAACCCCAAGACGGGTACGGTTACTATGGAGGTTGGAAAAGCCGTTCAGGAAGTTAAGGCCGGTAAGATCGACTTCAAGGTCGATAAATACGGTATTGTGCACACTTCGGTAGGGAAGGTTTCGTTCGAGGTAGATCAGCTCACGGGCAACATTAAGGAGTTCATGGCGACTATCAATAAATTGAAACCGGCTGCTGCCAAAGGTACTTATGTGTTGAGTATCTACCTCTCTTCGACGATGAGCCCAGGCTTGCAGATAGACCCCAAATCGGTTGAAACTAAAAATTAGAACGGACGATGAATAGGGAAGAAAAAACGATAGTTATCGACTCTCTGGCCGAGCAGCTCCAACAGTACGCCCACTTTTACCTTACCGATATTTCGGAACTCAATGCAGCGCAGACGGCTAATTTGCGCCGCCAGTGCTTTGAGAAAGAGATAAAGTTGGTGGTGGTAAAGAACACCTTGTTTAACAAAGCTCTTGAGAAGGTTGAGAAAGCCGATGAGCAGCTTGTGAAGGTGTTGGAAGGTTCGACTTCGGTTATGTTTACGCAAAATCCGAAGTCGCCGGCAGTGCTCATCAAAGAGTTCCGCAAAAAGAACTCTAAGCCGATCCTAAAGGCCGCTTATGTTCAGGAATGTGTTTATGTCGGTGATCCGGCGTTGGACGATTTGATGAACGTGAAGTCGCGCGAGGAGTTGATCGGCGATATCATTGGAATGCTGCAGTCTCCCGCCCAGAATGTTATATCCGCTCTCCAGGCGGCAGGCGGACAGAAGATCGCAGGTATCCTGAAAACTCTCGAAGAGAAAAACTAACAGGCGCTGTGCGCATTAAAGGCAAAAAGACGTACAGCACCGCTGCCTGAAACATAAAAACGCGGATGTTGGACGGAAAGCAAACAAAAAACTTTCAGAAAACATTTTAAAAAATCAATAACAATGGCAGATATCAAAAAATTAGCTGAAGAGTTGGTAAACCTGACAGTTAAGGACGTAACAGAATTGGCTAAAATTCTTAAGGAAGAGTATGGCATCGAGCCGGCTGCTGCTGCAGTGGCTGTAGCTGCGGCTCCTGCTGCTTCTGCCGAAGCTGCTGTAGTGGAGAAGACCTCTTTCGATGTAATCCTTACTTCGGCTGGTCAGGCCAAGCTTCAGGTGGTTAAAGTTGTTAAGGAGATCACCAGCCTTGGTCTTAAAGAGGCTAAAGATCTCGTAGACGGCGCTCCCAAAGCTATCAAAGAAGGCGTTTCGAAAGAAGAAGCCGAGGCAGTCAAGGCTCAACTCGAAGAGGCCGGAGCAGAAGTTGAGGTTAAATAGTTATATTTAACTTAACATTACCCAGGTATAGGGCTTGTCTGTAAGGGCAAGTCCTATACCTTTCTCTGCATAAAACGGGTCCGGATAGCAGTTGACCGGAGTACCTCGTAGCTCGCAGGGCCTATCTACGGACCAATAGAGACCGTGAAAGAAAAGTTGGTACTAAGGGGACCTGGCGGATAAGTGTCATAGGGGAAATGAAGAGGTGGGAGAGAGAATGGATAAAGTGGGGTAAGTTTATTTTATATCTATTTTTAAACAGTTTCATATAGTTTGTCTGATTTCCCATAGGAAATTTAACAAATTTTTAACGCTGCCGAACGAAAGACTCACATAGAGGGCATATTGTGGGAAGATGTAAGGCGGAGGGTTGTTGCTCAAGGATTTTGAAAAGGGGGCCTGGAGAGGTTGATCTTTATATGGGTTCTGAAAAAGGGGATCGGGGAGGTTGAATTTCCTGCAGGTTCCGAAAAGATGGACCGGGGGGGTGAGCCCTCTGCGGACTCCTGAACGAGGGGCCGGGAGAGACTGAACTTTCCGCGGGTTCCGAAAAACGCTGCCGAACGAAACACCCGCAGAAGAGCATAATGTGGGAAGATGTAAGGCGGAGGGTTGTTGCTCAAGGATTTTGAAGAGAAAATCAAGAGGCTGCGGTTTAATGGTGCAGGTGATGGTAAATTCCTTAATGGTATTTACACGGGCGCTGAACAGTTGTTAAGTCTCCTCTTGGAGTTTGTGGTTTTCTTATGGAAAATTTATACAGACTCTTTGTTAAAGTACGAATCAAAAAGACAAAATGTCCTCAAACACAAACAACCAAAGAATTAGCTTCTCTTCGGTGAAAAACAGGATGAACTATCCCGATTTCCTGGAGATTCAGCTCAAATCGTTTCACGACTTTTTCCAACTGGACACTACGGCCGAAAACCGTAAAAACGAGGGCCTCTACAAGGTGTTCATGGAAAATTTTCCAATCACAGATACCAGGAATAATTTTGTCCTGGAATTCATAGACTACTATATCGACCCGCCGCGCTACTCTATCGAGGAGTGTCTGGAGCGTGGTCTTACCTATAGTGTTCCGTTGAAGGCGAAGCTGAAGCTTTACTGCACGGATACGGAGCATGAAGATTTCGACACGGTCGTTCAGGACGTATATTTCGGGGCCATACCTTATATGACTCCCCGCGGGACGTTTGTCATCAACGGAGCCGAGCGTGTTATCGTGTCGCAGTTGCACCGTTCACCCGGCGTCTTTTTCGGACAAAGCCTCCACTCGAACGGCACGAAACTCTATTCGGCGCGTATCATACCCTTCAAGGGGTCGTGGATCGAGTTTGCGACGGACATCAATAACGTGATGTACGCGTATATCGACCGTAAGAAGAAGTTGCCGGTAACCACTCTGCTGAGGGCCATATGTTTCGAAAGCGACCGCCAGATACTTGAGATATTCGAGTTGGCCGACGAGGTGAAAGTATCGCGCAAAGCGCTCGAAAAAGCTGTGGGGCAGAAACTTGCGGCGAGGGTGCTTAAGACATGGGTCGAGGACTTTGTGGACGAGGACACTGGTGAAGTAGTGTCTATCGAACGTAATGAGGTGATCATCGACCGCGAGACGGTGCTCGAAGCGAAACATATCGACGAAATCATAGAGAGCGGGGCTCCGAGCATCCTGCTCCACAAAGATAACCAGAGTGGGGTAGACTACTCGATAGTGTACAACACGCTGCAGAAGGACCCGTGCAACTCCGAAAAGGAGGCCGTGGTTTATATCTACAGGCAGTTGCGCAACTCCGAGCCGCCCGATGAGGCTACGGCTCGCGACGTTATCGAAAAACTGTTCTTCTCAGACAAGCGTTACGACCTGGGCGACGTGGGCCGCTTCAGGATCAACAGCAAGTTGGGCCTCGACATAGATCCTTCGGTGAGGATACTTACCAAGGAGGATATGATCGCCATTATCAAGTACCTGATCCAGCTGATCAACTCGAAAGCCGATGTGGACGATATAGACCACCTTGGCAACCGCCGTGTGAGGACGGTGGGCGAGCAGTTGGCCAACCAGTTCAGCGTGGGCTTCGTGAGGATGGCCCGCACGATCCGCGAAAGGATGAACGTCAGGGACAACGAGGTGTTCACGCCGATAGATTTGATCAACGCGAAGACGCTGTCGAGCGTTATCAACTCGTTCTTCGGGACCAACCAGCTCTCGCAGTTCATGGATCAGACCAACCCGTTGGCCGAGATGACCCACAAGCGGCGTATGTCGGCTTTGGGACCGGGCGGTCTGTCAAGGGAGCGTGCCGGTTTCGAGGTGCGCGACGTGCACTACACGCACTACGGGCGCCTTTGCCCGATAGAGACGCCCGAGGGTCCGAACATCGGCCTTATTTCGTCACTTTGCGTTTATGCCAAGATAAGCCCGATGGGTTTCATCGAAACCCCGTACCGTAAGGTGACCGACGGAAAAGTCGACCTTACGAACGAAGGTATCGTATATATGAGCGCCGAGGAGGAGGAGGACCTGACTATTGCGCAGGCCAACGCGCCTATTGCGGACGACGGGCGGTTCCTTATTCCCGAGCGTATAAAATCGCGTTACCAGAGTGATTTCCCGGTTGTTACAGCCACCGAGGTAGACTATATGGACGTGGCTCCCAACCAGATCGCATCGATTGCGGCCAGTCTTATTCCGTTCCTGGAGCACGACGATGCCAACCGTGCGCTGATGGGATCGAACATGATGCGCCAGGCGGTGCCGTTGGTCACGTGTGAAGCGCCTATCGTGGGTACGGGCCTGGAGAGGGAGATGATCAGCGACAGCCGTATACAAATAGTGGCCGAAGGCAACGGCGAAGTGGTTTTCTCGGACGCAGCGGAGGTACATATCCGTTACGAGCGTACCGAAGAGGAGCGCATAGTGTCGTTCGACCCCGAAGTTACGGTTTACAAATTGCCGCGCTACCGCAAGACCAACCAGAACACGTCGATCACCCTGGAGCCCATCGTGATGACGGGCGAAAAGGTGGAGGCCGGCCAGATACTTACCGACGGCTATTCGACCCAGGACGGGGAGCTGGCCATAGGGCGTAACCTGAAGGTGGCGTTCATGCCCTGGAAAGGTTACAACTTCGAGGACGCCATTGTGATTTCGGAGAGGATCGTACGAGAAGATATCTTCACTTCGGTCCATGTCGACGAATATATCATGGAAGTGCGCGACACCAAGCGCGGTGTCGAGGAGTTGACGGCCGATATCCCCAACGTAAGCGAAGACGCTACGAGGGACCTCGACGAGAACGGTATAATAAGGGTGGGAGCCAATGTCAAACCGGGAGATATACTTATCGGTAAGATCACCCCTAAAGGCGAGAGTGATCCTTCGCCCGAGGAGAAGTTGTTGCGAGCTATCTTTGGCGACAAGGCGGGCGATGTGAAAGACGCTTCGTTGAAGGCGCAGCCGTCGCTTTACGGTGTTGTGGTGGACAAAAAACTGTTCAGCCGTGCCAATAAGGACAACAAGAAGGGCAAGCAGTCGGAGAAAAACCTGCTTGACAAACTCGATGCCAACTTCCTCAGGGAGACCACAGAACTCAAGGAGCGCCTTGTCTCGAAACTCGAAACGATATTGAAGGATCGCCAGACGATAGGCATTAAGGATTATTTCGGGGCGGAACTTGTCTCTAAGGGTACTAAACTCACTGCTAAAGTGCTTTCCGGAATAGATTATATGAACCTCGGGGCCGACAAGTGGACGGGCGATGCCGCCACGGACAAGCTCGTGGAGAAGGCTGTCAATAACTATATTCTGAAGTTCAAGGAGTGTGATGCACAGGTGAAGCGCGACAGGTATAATATTACCAATGGCGACGAACTTCCGGCAGGTATCATACAGTTGGCAAAGGTATATATCGCCAAAAAGCGCAAGCTGAAGGTGGGCGATAAGATGGCCGGGCGCCACGGAAATAAAGGTATCGTAGCCAAGGTTGTGCGCGACGAGGATATGCCGTTCCTGGAGGACGGATCGATAGTGGATATCGTCCTCAACCCGCTTGGCGTGCCTTCGCGTATGAACCTCGGTCAGATATACGAAACTGTGTTGGGCTGGGCCGGTAAGGAGCTTGGGATGAAGTTCGCCACGCCGATTTTCGACGGAGCTTCGCTGGAGCAGATCAACGAGTACACCGAGAAGGCGGGTATTCCGCGTAGCGGCCGTACGTATCTTTACGACGGCGGCACGGGCGAGCGCTTCCACCAGCCGGCCACCGTGGGCATGATCTACATGCTGAAACTGGGCCATATGATCGACGATAAGATGCACGCCCGTTCCATTGGGCCGTACTCTTTGATCACTCAGCAGCCGCTGGGCGGTAAAGCCCAGTTCGGGGGCCAGCGTTTCGGAGAGATGGAGGTCTGGGCGCTCGAAGCGTTCGGTGCGGCCAACATTCTTCAGGAGATACTCACTATCAAGTCGGACGACGTTATGGGACGTGCCAAGGCTTACGAGGCTATCGTCAAGGGTGACAATCTTCCCTCGGCGGGTATTCCCGAATCTCTTAACGTGTTATTGCACGAGCTTCGCGGTTTGGCAATAAGCGTGAAACTCGAATAAAGTTGTGGCCGGTGCCTCCGTGGCGGGGATGAGTGTGTGAGAAAAGGATAGCGGGGACGATGTGCGGATGGGAATGTGAGGAAAGGGTAGAAGATGATGGATATCCGGGTGGTATGCGACTGCACTGGTATTATTTGAGAGAGGACAGAGGAACCGCCCGCCCAAGCGGGATTAACAGACAAAAAGAAAGGAAAATATATGTCACTGAAAAAAGAGAATCGGACAGGAGGTAACTTCAACCAGATCTCCATAGGCCTTGCTTCGCCTGAGGAGATACTCGAACATTCGAGCGGCGAGGTACTCAAACCCGAAACTATCAATTACCGTACATACAAGCCCGAGCGCGACGGATTATTCTGCGAACGTATCTTCGGGCCGGTTAAAGACTACGAATGCCACTGCGGCAAGTATAAGAGGATCCGATACAAGGGGATTGTCTGCGACCGTTGCGGTGTGGAGGTCACCGAAAAGAAGGTCCGCCGCGAAAGGGTGGGACACATATCGCTGGTCGTACCGGTGGTGCACATCTGGTATTTCCGCTCACTGCCTTCGAAGATAGGTTATCTGCTGGGTATTCCGAGCAAAAAATTGGAGGCTGTAGTCTATTACGAGCGCTATATCGTGATTCGTGCAGGCGCCGCATCAGCCAGCGGTGTGGCCGACATGGATCTGCTTGCGGAGAAAGAGTATATGGACATACTCTCTGCGCTTCCGAAAGGTAACCAGGCATTGGACGATAATGACCCGAACAAATTCGTGGCGATGATGGGCGCCGAGGCGATATACACGCTTCTGGAAACCATCGACCTCGATGCACTGTCGTACTCGTTGCGTCACAAGGCAAACACCGAGACCTCGCAGCAGCGTAAGACCGAGGCGTTGAAACGCCTCTACGTGATCGAGGCCTTCCGCGAATCGAGGGAAGTTAACAAACCCGAGTGGATGGTGCTGAAAGTTGTTCCGGTGATCCCGCCCGAGTTGCGGCCTCTGGTTCCGCTCGACGGGGGCCGTTTCGCCACGTCGGATTTGAACGACCTTTACCGTAGGGTGATCATACGCAACAACCGTCTCAAAAGGTTGATCGAGATCAAGGCTCCCGAAGTTATCCTGCGCAACGAGAAGCGAATGTTGCAGGAGGCCGTGGATTCGCTGTTCGACAACTCGCGTAAGAGTAACGCCGTTAAGACGGAGAGCAATCGCCCGCTCAAATCATTGAGCGACAGTTTGAAGGGTAAGCAGGGCCGTTTCCGCCAGAACCTTCTGGGTAAGCGTGTGGACTATTCGGCCCGTTCGGTAATCGTGGTTGGTCCCGAGTTGAGGATGCACGAGTGCGGTTTGCCCAAGGATATGGCGGCGGAACTTTACAAGCCGTTTATTATCCGCAAACTGATTGAGCGCGGTATTGTAAAGACGGTCAAGTCGGCCAAAAAGATCATCGACCGCCGCGACCCGGTGGTATGGGACATCCTGGAAAATGTATTGAAGGGGCATCCGGTGCTGTTGAACCGCGCCCCGACGCTGCACAGGCTCGGTATCCAGGCTTTCCAGCCTAAATTGATCGAAGGCAAGGCTATACAGTTGCATCCGTTGGCATGTACGGCTTTCAACGCCGACTTCGACGGCGACCAGATGGCGGTCCACCTGCCGCTGGGCAACGCGGCCATACTGGAGGCGCAGATACTGATGCTGGGTTCGCATAATATCCTCAACCCGGCCAACGGGGCTCCGATCACCGTGCCGTCGCAGGACATGGTGCTTGGCCTGTACTATATCACCAAACTCCGCAAGGGATGCAAGGGCGAAGGGTTGGTATTCTACGGTCCGGAAGAGGCTATCATCGCCTACAACGAAGGCCGTGCGGAATTGCACTCCATAGTAAAGGTGATGGTCGATACGGTCGATGAGTCGGGTAATCCGAAGAGGGAACTGATAGAGACTTCGATAGGACGCATACTCTTCAACCAGGTGGTGCCCAAGGAGGTAGGTTATATTAACGAACTTTTGACCAAACGTTCTCTGAGGGATATTATCGGTGTTGTGATGAAGAAAGCCGGCGCCGACAAAGCCGCCGACTTCCTGGACGATATTAAGAACCTGGGTTACCAGATGGCTTTCAAGGGCGGACTCTCGTTCAACCTCGATGCCGTGTTGATTCCCGAGGAAAAGAAAGACCTTGTGGACGAGGGTTACGAGCGTGTCGACGAGGTTATGCAGAGCTACGGGATGGGTCTTATAACCAATAACGAGCGCTACAACCAGATTATCGATATCTGGACCAACATCAACTCGAAACTCACGAAAACGGTGCTGGACCACCTGATCAAAGACCAGGATGGCTTCAACCCTGTTTATATGATGCTCGACTCTGGAGCCCGCGGTTCGAAGGAGCAGATACGCCAGTTGTCGGGTATGCGTGGTCTTATGGCCAAACCGCAGAAGTCGGGGGCCGAAGGAGCACAGGTCATCGAAAACCCGATCCTTTCGAATTTCAAAGAGGGGCTGTCGGTTCTGGAGTACTTCATTTCGACCCACGGTGCCCGTAAAGGTCTTGCCGATACAGCCCTTAAGACGGCTGATGCCGGTTACCTGACGCGTCGTCTGGTCGACGTGGCGCAGGACGTCATCATATCGGAGGAGGATTGTGGCACGTTGCGCGGACTGAGCGCGGCGACCATCAAACGCAATGAAGATGTAGTGCAGACGATCTATGAACGCATCCTTGGCCGTACGGCGTTGCAGGATATATACCATCCGACAACGGGCGACCTTTTGGTTGCCGCCGGGGGCGAGATAACTGAAGATATCGCTGCGGCGATACAGGCATCTCCAATCGAGCAGGTCGAGATCCGTTCGGTGCTGACGTGCGAATCGAAGAAGGGTGTTTGCGCCAGATGTTACGGCCGTAACCTTGCCACGGGCCGTATGGTTCAGCGCGGCGAAGTCGTCGGGGTTATCGCTGCCCAGAGTATCGGTGAACCCGGAACACAGCTTACGTTGCGTACGTTCCACGTGGGTGGTGTCGCCGGTGGAGTGTCGGTGGACAACAACATTACGGCACGTTACGACGGCCGCCTTGAAATCGACGATCTGCGTGTGGTCAGGAACCTCAATGCGTCCAAAGAGTCGGATATAGTGATCAGCCGCCTGTCGGAGATACGCATAGTGGATGTTCATACAGGTATTATTCTATACACACACAACCTGCCTTACGGTTCGACACTCTATATGAAAGACGGGGATGTGGTCAAAAAAGGCACTCTTATATGCGAGTGGGATCCTTATAATGCCGTTATCATCTCGGAATTCGATGGTAAACTGGCATTCGAGAACCTGTTGGAAGGCGTGACCTACCGTGAAGAGTACGACGAGCAGACGGGTCTGCGTGAGAAGGTCATCGTGGATTCGCGCGACAAAGCCCGTAACCCGGTAATTCGTATCCTGGATAAAAACGGTGAGGAGCAGAAACAGTACAACCTGCCGGTAGGCGCCCACATCGTCGTCAAGGAGAATGCCAAGGTAAAAGCCGGCGATATCCTGATCAAGATTCCGCGCGCAATAGGCAAGGCGGGTGATATCACCGGAGGTCTTCCGCGTGTTACGGAGCTTTTCGAAGCCCGCAACCCGTCGAACCCCGCCATTGTCTCGGAGATCGACGGCGAAGTTACATTCGGTAAGATCAAGCGCGGTAACCGCGAGATCATCATCACGTCGAAGGGCAGTGATGTCAAAAAATACCTTGTGCCGCTTTCGCGCCAGATTCTCGTACAGGAAAACGATTACGTGCGTGCCGGCATGCCGCTTTCGGACGGTGCCATAACGCCGAGCGACATTCTTGCGATCCAGGGCCCGACCAAGGTTCAGGAGTATATCGTCAACGAGGTGCAGGAGGTATACCGCATGCAGGGTGTGAAGATCAATGACAAGCATTTTGAGGTGATCGTGCGCCAGATGATGAACAAGGTTCAGATCGAGGATCCCGGCGACACGGGCTTCCTCGAAGAGCAGGTAGTCGACAAGTGGGAGTTCATGGCTGCCAACGACGAACTTTACGACAAGGTGGTTGTTGCCGATGCCGGTTCGTCTACCGAAGTCCAGCCCGGCCAGATCATTTCGCTGCGTAAGCTCCGTGACGAAAATTCGATATTGCGTCGCAAAGACCAGAAACTGGTGGAGGTGCGTCCGATCATTCCGGCGACTTCGAACCAGGTGCTACAGGGGATTACCCGTGCAGCTCTGCAAACCAGCAGTTTCATGTCGGCGGCGTCGTTCCAGGAGACAACGAAGGTGCTCAACGAAGCGGCTATATTTGGAAAAACCGACCCGCTCGAAAAGCTGAAGGAAAACGTAATTTGCGGGCACCTTATCCCTGCCGGAACGGGTGTACGGGAGTACGAAAATCTTATCGTAGGCTCTCTGGAAGAGTACAACTCAATGGTTGCCGGACACTGAAGTATATAGCGAGTCCGGGAACTGTAAGAGTCTGTCTAAATGCCGGTTTTTGATGTCCTGGTTCAGGGTGTGACCGATGGTTCTGACGTGGAGTGAAGCCGGATAGTGGTTGCTTTATAGCCTGGCCGATAGTGCCGGTGCTGTTTTATGACTCTGTAAGGCGTATTGCCGGGAATGGTGCTTAGTCTCATTCTAAGCGAATATGCCGTTACGTGGTGGTGGTTTTTGTTGAGTGCGGATTTAACGACCCGGACAGCCCCCAAGGGAGTGATACACCGGGGATTTTCTTCACCCGGAGAATAGTGCTCGCTACCTTGCAAAGTAATTACGGGTTGTCTTTTAATAAAGGCAACCCGTAATCTTTTTATACGCAATATAAAGTCCGATAGATCTGTAAAAAATTACCACTACTGTCCACTAAAAAATTGGACGCTTAAAAGTTAAACAAATTTGGCTCACCGGAGCCATCAGGTTCTTTGAGATAGTTGAGATTCGATTTGTCGAATAAGTCCCGGATCGGGGTTTTGTCAGTCAGCGATATGCCCAGTATTTGGAGTGTCTCGTAGATGCTGCGCTCCAGTTTCATGTCGTGCCGTACAATTGCCACAAGACAGTAAGTAGTTATGGCACAGTAAATTTGGATGCGCACCGCATTCTCTGTCGTGCCCCAAAACTTCTTGATCTTCAGGTGTTGCTTGATCCACTTGAAGAACAATTCGATGCTCCAGCGATTGCGATAAAGAGCAGCAATGGTCAAAGACGGAGCCTTCAGATCGTTCGTCAGAAAGACGTACTCGGTCTTGCTCTCATCGTCGACATAGACCACCCTGCGCAGCTTTTCAGGGTAATCCTTTGAGCTTTTATAAATCGCGAACTCTACGATGGAGTCCGATTTGACTCCCTCCGGCAGGCGCCTTTTCCACGAAAGAACCCTGATATTGAGGTTGCGTTTGGCCCTCAACACGAAGTGTGCGTCGATCTGATGGATGCGGAAAAGATTACCGAAATCGTTGTACCCCCGGTCGAAAATGTAGTATGCTCCCGGCTCGTAGGGTATCTCGGGCATCGCCTTGGTATCGTGTGCTGATGCAGCCGCAATATACACGAATGCAGGAATTTGTGTTTCGATGTCGTACAGCGTGTGCATCTTAATCCCTCCCTTTTTCTTGCGAAACTTCGCCCACCAGAACACCGACAGACACAGGTCTATCGTCGTGGAATCGAAGGCGTAGACCGAGCCGCCGAGCTTGAAAATGTCACTCTTTCGTCGGCGCCGCGCCTGATCGATCATGTAGGTGGCGAACTCTTCGAAGATGCGGTAGTCGCGGCTTTCGTTAGCCTTTGCAAGATTGCTGCGGGTGACCGACCGGCCCATGCCGAGGTGGTAAAGTTTTCGGTTGTGGGCCTCCATCGCAACGACGAGATCCCGGAGACTTTCGCGGTTGGAGAGCTGCCCGAACATCATCGTAAGTAGCTGATTCCAACAGGAAAATGACTTCACATACCTGTCTGTTTGATACTTACGAGCAAGATAATTGAAGTGGTTTCGATCTAAAAACCCGGCTAATTGGGCGAAAACGTACTTATCCTTTTGCATAACGGTCTGATTCTGACCGCAAAACTAATTTTAAATCCGTTGACTCGAAAAACTCTTGTAACAAATTGAACTTCAACTATTTCAAAGAACTTTTATGAATTTTTAGTGGACAATAATGGATATATTTCTCAAATTTATCATAACCTTGCTTTTGCAATCTTTTAAACCCTATGTGTTTCTTTAAGTACGGAGCATCATATTTCGTATTTTTAATCGCCAATGTAAAACTAACGGCTTTTAAATGCCCATTAATTATTCTAAATCCGGTATCTCCGGTTTCAGACATAATCATCAATGAAATCAGCCGTTCTTTAGCTAGGTGATTTTCAGTATTGATGTTTATATTGCCTTCATCTCGCCATGGTGTTAATACAATAGGTGTTTGGTATCCGTCATTTTTGTGAAAAAGACCATTTAACCAGGCTCTCTCTCCAATAGGATATTGCGGATTTGAACTTTTACTATTACGTATTTTACCCTCATATGCATTAGGGACACATTCATTTTCGAAGTCTAAAATGTTATAGGCATAAATAGAAAAATTTGAAATGAAAGTATAAAAGAAATTTTTATAAAAATCTTTCAAAGATGGGCCCTTGCTTCTCCATTGCCTAAAGGGATTCATCTTATCGGCACTCGATGCTTGATTATCAAATATCGGTGTCACTTCCTTTACAAATTTATTTTCTCCTGCGGACCCATACTCGTACAATTCAACATTCCTATCTTGGACAGATAGACAGTAATATCTTCCATTTAAAGTATAAAATAATTCTCCCCACAACTCATTGATATAATGCAAATGATTGGCTCCCGGGTTTATCTTATATTCCCCAATTGTACTAGCACCCCAGTTGTTTATAATTCTAATTAGAAATTCAATCAAGGAACTCTTTCCCGAACCATTCTCTCCAACTATCGCAGAAATCGATACGAAAGGTGTGTGTGGCTCATTACCAAGATAGTTATTATATAAAGACGGCGGAGTTACTTGTTTAGGATCAACAAATAAGACAGTTCCATCTATTGTATAACCGCCATACAAATAATAATATTCGTTTGCCAATAGTTTCTTTTTTCCAACGCTGTTTTCAGACGTTACGCGAATTGCAATTATTCGGAACATATTAATTTGCTGTAAATTATTCCACTAAGATAATATTTATTCTTTGGTTTCGTAAATAGTTGCATCACAGCCTTACTTATGGGGCCCGACTACATATAACTTCATTATGGGAGTCAACAATTATGAGAGGGTAAGTTTGGATTCCTAAATTATTATTACGTAATTTGCGTAACGCGATATGTGTAACGTAAAGTTTGTAGGCTATGAAACCGAATAATCCTTTTCTCATAGTAGGCTATCACAGTCCTGAATATTTCTGCGACCGGGTTAGCGAAACCGCCACGATGACCGGGGCGCTTCATAATGGCCGTAATCTTACACTCATCGCTCCGCGACGTATTGGCAAGACCGGGTTGATCCGAAACGTGTTTTATAAACTCAAAGAAGAGCAGCCGGAGATCGTAACCCTCTACATGGATATTTACCCCACTCAGAACCTCGGGGAGTTTGTCCAGTTATTTGCCAGCACGGTTCTGGGTTCTCTGGATTCTGCCCCACAGAAGGCGATGAACAGGATCAGTAAGTTTATCAAAAGTCTTCGGCCGGTCTTCACGCTCGACGCATTGAGTGGGACTCCCAAAGTTACTGTGGATATCGCTGCCGGCTCGGAAGAAACCAGCCTGAAAGAGTTGTTCGAATACCTTGGCTCCTCGGAGAAACGATGCTATATTGCGATCGACGAGTTCCAGCAGATAGGCGAATACCCAGAAAAGGGTGTCGAAGCGATGCTCCGCTCTTACATACAATTCCTACCGAACGTCAATTTCATTTTCGCCGGCAGCAAGCAGCATGTTATGCAGGAGATGTTCATGTCGGCCAAGCGCCCGTTCTACCAGAGCACCCAGATATTGTCTATCGACCGTATAGAGCACAGCGAGTATTACCGTTTTGCCGCAGAATTTTTCACGGGTCAAGGGCGGGAACTTACCGAGGAGGTCTTCTCGTCAATATACGATGAGTTCAGCGGCCACACCTGGTATATTCAGGCGATATTGAACCGGCTTTATGGGTATTCTTCGCAGCCGGATAAAGATGCGGTCAATTATGCTCTGAACGAGATTGTCGAAGAATCGACCTATACTTATGAAACCCTCGTCGGTACACTTACCTCCAGCAACGTAAAACTTCTTAAAGCGATCGCTAAAGAGGGATGCGTGAAGGAGATAAACGCCGGTGACTTCATCCAGAAACACAAGCTGAAAGCCGCCAGCAGCGTCAACGCATCGCTGAAAAAACTTCTTGACAAGGAGCTGGTTTACAAAAACCAGGACGGCTATATCGTCTACGATCGTTTTATGGCTATTTGGTTGAGGCAGCAGCCGTATTAATTATTCGGTTTGAAATTGAAATAGCATTTTGATAATATCTCCGATAAGTTTGTCGGAATAAATTTAGCGTAGGCTTTTTCGGTCGCTACGATGGAACGATGGCCGAGCAGCTTACTTAATGCATGGGTCGGTATTCCGTTATTCAGGGCCATCACCACAAAGGTATGTCTGGCCGTATGCATTGACAGGTTGAATGTTGGCTTGGTCGACAGTTTTTCACCGAGCGTTCGGAGCGAAGTATGAAGTGCCCTGTTGAGAGATTTTCGTTTATAATCCAGGAACGCGACATCATCCAGGTCGAATGATGCAGGCAACAGATCGAATACGAATCTCTCGTTGTAGAATTTATCGTGCCAGCGCTTCAAGATATCCATAGCCCCGTCCATAATGGGAACGACATGGGGCAGTTTCTCTTTGTACAGGTTTTTCTTAATCTGCCGGCTCTCCCAATCTACATGACTCCACTCCAGAGTGAGGATATCAGAGAACCGTAATCCGCAGGCATAAAAAGAGAACATGAACATATCCATATATTCCCGGGTGCGGTCGTGTTTAGCCACAGGGTAGAGGTTTACGAACTCTTGCATTTGTTCTCGCGTCAAATAGTGGATAGTGTCCTGGGCTACTTTAGATTCATATTTGCGACTTCTGAGGCTGAAGTACCTGCCGCGGATCGTATTATCCACACTCGCCGGGATCAGACCGTTTATGCAGGCATATTCGACAGCCTTGAAGATAGGCTTGAGTTTTTTATTGATACTTTCTCTCTTGTTCCCACGGGACAAACAATATTCTCTATATTTATCTATAAGATCGACCGATAAGTCTTGAAACGGGAGGTTATTGCTGCCTGTTAAAAGCCGGACATATGCACTGAACATTTCTATGTGGTGATTGTCGGACGCGTATGTGGAGTAGGCGATTTTCTCCAAAATGTACCGCGACTTGTTGTGCTCGCGTGCATACTCAATAAAATCCTGAGCGCTTGATTCGTTTCTCATGCTCTGCTATCTCATCATGGAACTGCGATTTTAGGGCGATTCTAGTACTACTCATTTCCCATTCATCTTCCTTCAGGATTATTCTATTTCGTTGAAGAAGATGAATAGTTTATGATAATCAGCATCTTACGTCAGTTCGTTGAAAAAAGTTAGGGTATTGTTCTGTTTTATTCGGGTTGAAAACTCCCGATTCCTCCCGCAATCATGTTTTTACCGGGAAAATCGAGGCCTTTATCAACGGTAATTTGCTTTTCTTACTCCATTGAGATTCCGATGTAACACGATGAAATATAGTGCAATATGTCAGATGCTATTTGCTCGTAAGGTATATTAGGCTTTAATTCGTGGCAGAAACCAAATACTGTTGCCATGGAAATAAAACCTATCGAAGAAAAAGCGTACGCTCAAATGAAGCGGGCTTTTAAAGAATTTGCCCTGGAGGTCGAGGAATTATGCATTGCTCATTCCGTCGAGAATGAATGGCTGGACAAAGCCGACGTCTACCATTATATGCATATCCAATCCCGGACATTGCAGAAATACCGGAATACGGGAATCCTCCCGTTCTCGATGATAAGGGGGAAATGCTACTACAAGGCCTCCGATGTACAAAAACTAATTGATAACTCTAAACATGAATAATGATGGAAATACAGGATTCGAAATCACCAGAGACTATCGAGTTTACTCAAACTTTGGAGAGGCTGACAAGTCTTATTAAATCCGTTCTCAGCAAACGTCCTCCGCTTTTCAACGGGGAAAGGTACCTCACCAACAAAGACATGGATAAATCGCTGTATATAAAGGAAAGGACCCTGCAGATTTACCGTAATGAAAAGATTCTCCCGTACATTAAAATATCTGGTAAGATACTTTACAAGGAGTCGGATGTTCTGAGATTGTTGGAACGCCATTATGTGAATTACCATAAAAATGGTTAACACGGTTACAGTGGCTACTAAAACCACAAAAGGCCTCCTGCTATTTGGTAGGAGGCCTTTCTGTTTTTCAAAAAAACGTGCGGAGATTAACCCAAAATCAATCTGTTTTTTAGGTCCTGTTAACATAAATTATCGACGATTATAGCTAACGTAATGAATGCACAGAACATCGTGTCGAGTTTTTCATATCTGGTAAATATTCGTCTGAACCGTTTGATTCTGCGAAAAAGTCTTTCGACTTCGTTTCGAC
>JAVBMJ010000032.1:0-50409 GCA_031552535.1 Rikenellaceae bacterium | reverse complement strand
GAAATGTCCGGGATACTCCTCGATAGCAATCAGTTCGAAATGCTCAAATACCTCCGTGGGCAGAATAATTTTAGATAAGTCGGTTTGCATCCCGCAAAGATAAACTTTTCACCCGCTCCACCCGGTTTTTACATTGAGCCGTAAAACCTCAATATCGAGACCATATACCGGCACAGGGCAGCTTATATTATGGTGGCAACACTTCAACCGAAACAAAATTCGGTTTTGGAGCCAAGGGTATTGTCGATCTGGTTTTCGGGAACACAATATCCGTAGGCGTGGCTTATCGCCCGTTCGACACCAACCTTGTTAAGGGGGGACAATACTACGTGGTCAAACCGGCCTTAGAGATCCGCTTAGGCTTCCTTCGCTTTAATTAAGAAGGGCAGCACGCACTGATTTTAATTCATTAAACCCAAAAAACTGCACAATGAAAAATCTGATAATCACACTATTCGCCTGTCTGCTTTCCATTACGGCCTTAGCACAGACAGCAAATCCGAAATGTAGTATTTGCAACGGAACCGGAGACTTTACCCAAGCGACCATTGTAACCTGCCCTGCCAAGGAGACCGGCGGATGCGTCGGCGGCAGGATTATAAAGACCGAAATGCAAGACTGCAGTCTTTGCAAAGGGACGGGTGAGGTAGAAGTATATAAAAAAGACGAAATGACCAAAATAAAATGTACCCTCTGTAAGGGCAAGAAACGGATGCCCGTCAGAAAAGATTGCGGGGCATGTGAATTATGTAAAAACGGGGTGGTCACAACCTACTCGAAAAAAGAATGTCCTTGTGTAAAAAATAATTGAGAAAAAATTCCTGACATGAAAAAATTCATCTTGATATTTTGTACCCTTATGCTGGCATCGCCGGAAAAAGGCACAACCATTCGCGCCCAAACCAAGTCTTTGGCCCCCTATGATGAGGTGCTTTACAGTATGAACCGCAAATTCAATGACATTAATTCAATAGCAATGCGGCCTGTTCAGGGCGGCGAATTTATGATGGGCTCCGCATCCGGTGAAGCAGATGAAGCGCCTGTGCACCCGGTAAAACTCAGTGACTTCTATATGAGCGAAACCGAGATAACCGTCGGACAGTTCGGATTATTCATGGAAGATTCCGGTTATAAAACATATGCGGAGAGGGAGGTGGACGGATATAACAGCAGAATTATGCTTATGTCACAACGCTTCATGAAAAATAAAACAGACAAGTACAGCTTACCATATCTCGATTGGCGTTTTACAGAAACAGGAAAGACGACCTCGGGCAATCTGGCTTATTCCCGCAGGCCAGTCATCCATATCAGCTGGTATGATGCGATGGCATTTTGCGAATGGCTGAGCAAGTTGAGTGGCAAAAAGTACCGCCTGCCGACCGAAGCGGAATGGGAATATGCCGCACGTGGCGGGAACAGCGGCAAAAATATCCCTTCGTACGCTACGCAGGATTATGGCTGGTTCAAAGATAATAGCGAAGGCTATATACACGATGTGAGAGAGAAAGAAGCCAACGAACTTGGTCTGTACGATATGATAGGCAACGTATGGGAATGGTGTTGCGACTGGTATTCAGAATCTTATTATGCTACCTCTCCGGTCGATAACCCTACGGGGGCCTCAAGCGGAGAAAGTCACATTATGAGGGGAGGAGCTTTCGTTACCCGTCCACAAGGTTGCCGAGATACTTATCGCGGTTTTTATGAAGCAACCGGCAGAGCCGGGCACATCGGATTCCGTATCGTGCGCGAAATTCCCGTCATTGCGGAAGCATCCGCAAGAAAAACCTCTCCGGGAGATAACGGTATGGACCCTAATGTCGACCCCGGTGTGGAGATTAATGGAGTCGTATGGGCGACGCGTAACGTAGGTGCTCCGGGAACATTTGCCGCAAGGCCCGAAGACCCCGGAATGTTCTATCAATGGAATCGCAGGAAGGGTTGGCCTGTCACCGGGGATGTGTCAGAGTGGCCCTCAAGAGGGGCAGGCGGCGAGAGCTGGGATGCGGCTAACGACCCCAGTCCTGAAGGTTGGCACATACCTAATGTCGATGAGATAGACCGGTTGGTTGACCCCGACAGGGTCTCCAGTAAATGGGCAACACGTGAAGGTGTTACAGGAACTCTGTTTACCGACCGGGTTTCAGGCCATACGATCTTTTTCCCTTCGGCCGGGTTACGCAGCTATGACGGAACACTCGAAGAACACGATCCGGTAAGAGGCGTTTATACGACCAGTGAACTATACTCAGCAGTCCCTATGCTATTTTTTATCACCGGGCCTCGTGCTTTTATGTCCAATTATGCCACCGCCCAGACCATTGCAGCCAGCATCCGCTGTGTCCGCAGATAAATTTCCTATTGAAAAATATCTATTGTTTCTTTGGCCTCTTTTTCACGAAAATCCCGTCACATAGCCGCCACTACGCTACTCAAATTTCGCGTAAAATAGCTCTGAAAATAATTCGCAACTGTTGGGATGCGCCCCGGCCGTAGCTTTCGAACGTAGTTCGAAGCTCTGTCTCCGGCGTCCATCATATTTCCTCAGGAAAATGAGACTGCATCTAAGGCTACGAAAATCTTAATAATCATCTACGGTGTGGTAACTCAATGAATTATTATTAACTTGCGGCAATAAATTGCGACGATATGAAGTTCATGATCATACTATTTATACTTGTCAGTCTCGCAGGTATTCAGGCTTACGGGCAGAACGGCGCCACGAACCGCAACTATTGGGAAAACGAGGCGGTATTTGCAATAAACAAGGAGCCCGGACGTGTTACGGCAATACCTTATCCGACTGAAAGCGCCCTTATGGCTGACAACCATTTCGACTGGCCCTGGGAGACGCCTTTGTCGCAAATGTATATTTCGTTAAATGGCAAGTGGAAATTCAGGTGGAGCAAGAGTCCTTCGGAGCGTCCCGAGGGATTCTACCTCGATTCCTACAATGTGTCGCGATGGGCCGAAATAGATGTGCCGTCATGCTGGGAGATGCAGGGTTACGGTACGCCTATATATACCAATATAAGATATCCGTTCAGAAATAATCCTCCGTACATTCAGTCGCAACCCGGATACACCTCTGTGCGTGAGCCCAATCCGGTAGGGTCGTACCGCAGGGTTATGGAGATACCTGCCTCATGGGACGGGCGCGAGGTGTTCATCCATTTCGACGGGGTATACAGCGCGTTTTATTTGTGGGTCAACGGACAGAAAGTTGGATACAGCCAGGGGGCCAACAACGATGCGGAGTTCGACATAACGAAGTATGTGCGCAGGGGCGAAAACGTGATAGCCGCAGAGGTTTACCGTTGGTGCGACGGCAGCTATCTCGAAGACCAGGACATGTTCCGCCTGAGCGGCATATATCGCGACGTATACCTTTACGCCGCTCCGAAACTGCACATTCGCGATCATCTGTTGTCAACGTTGTTCGTGAAGGGCGATTACAGTAAATCGGTATTGAAAGCCAATCTGTCATTGCATAATTACGGGTCGAGGGAATCAATGCCTTCTGTGTTGGAATGCAAGTTACTGGGATCCGATAATGAGGTGGTGGCTTCGGCGAGCCGGGAAATAGACGCCATGGCGGCGGGAAGTGAAACGGCGGTGGAATTGGAGATCGCGGTAAATAAACCCAGGTTGTGGTCGGCTGAAACCCCGAACCTCTATAGCTTTGTGATGATACTCAAAGACTCCGGCGGCAACCAGATCGAAGCGTTGAGTTCGAAGGTGGGATTCCGTGAAGTACGAGTCTCCGGCAAGCGCGTGCTGGTCAATGGCAGGCAGGTTCTCTTCAAAGGGGTGAACCGGCACGATACTCATCCGCGTTACGGTAAGGCCGTTCCGGTGAAGTCTATGCTGGAAGATATTGTGATGATGAAGTGCAATAATATCAATACAATACGTACGAGCCATTATCCGAATAGCCCCAAGATGTATGCTATGTTCGACTACTATGGCCTCTATGTCATGGACGAAGCCGATGTCGAATGTCACGACAACCATTCGATAAGCGACAACCCTTTGTGGTTGCCTGCGATGTACGACCGTGTCGAGAGGATGATACGTCGCGATTATAATCATCCGTCTGTGGTTTTCTGGTCTATGGGTAACGAGTGTGGTGCAGGACGCAATTTCGAAGAGATTTACCGCCGGATCAAAGCCCTCGATCTGTCGAGGCCGGTGCATTACGAAGGTCGCAACGAGTCGGCCGATATAGATTCGCATATGTATCCGTCGATGGGAGCAATGACGGAGTACGACCGCCAGCCTGTCGACAAACCATATTTTTTGTGCGAGTACGCCCATGCGATGGGAAATGCCATAGGCAACCTGGCAGAGTATTGGGACTATATCGAGAATCATTCGCAACGGATGATCGGCGGCTGCATATGGGACTGGGTTGACCAGGGGCTCAATAAACGCGGCGCTCCCGATTCGGTATTTTATTATGGCGGCGACTTTGGCGATAAGCCTAACGATAAAGATTTCTGTTGTAATGGCATCGTGACGCCCGACCGCCGCCCGACGGCGAAACTCGCAGAGGTGAAGAAGGTGTATGAATATATCAAATTCTCGACGCTTTCTACCTATCCGCTTAACGTGCGCGTAACCAACCGCTATGATTTCATAGATTTGAATATGTTTAACATCCGTTGGGAACTGCTTTGCGACGGCGTGGTTGCTGAATATGACAATATCTATCCGCTGAACCTGCCTCCTGATGCTGACACGGTGCTGAATATACCGTTTTTAACCGAGCTTAAGTCTGGTCATGAGTACTTTGTCAATATCTATTTTTCATCCAACCGCCATACGTTGTGGTGCGAAGCCGGACATGTGGTCGCCCGCCAACAAATTGCTCTCGGCGGAGTGCGACCTCTTCCGGCACCCGACATGGCTGCCATGCCAAAGGTTTATTGCAGGATGGATAAAGATTTCCTCGAGATTTCGGGAGATGGTTTCAGGTCGCGTTTCGACAGCCGTACGGGTATTATGACCTCGCTTTCGTATTACGATATGGAGATTATACATAACAGCCAGGGTTTTATGTTGAACTGGTATCGTAATATAAGCAATGATAAATACTTGCCTTCCCAATATGTCAATACGACCCTTACCAATAAAAAATTCGAATACCAGTTGAGTGCCGACCATAAATCGCTTACGGTGACCACAAATATGGGCGCGGTTATAAATACCGGGAGCCCCATAAGCATACCTTATACTGTCGTGTACACTTTTTACGGCGATGGTACTGTGGATGTCGATGCCACCTTTACGACGGGTCCTGCGCGCAGTATTGTGCGCCGTCTTGGATTGCGTGCCGAACTTGTTGCCGGGCTGGAAAATATTGAATATTACGGGCATGGTCCCCATGAAAATTACAGCGACCGCAAGCAGTCGGCATTCGTGGGCCGCTATCATACTACAGCTCATGAAATGGTCTGTGAGCACTATGTGCGGTCGCAAAGCATGGGCAACCGTGAGGGCGTGCGTTGGCTGGTAGCTTCTACGGGACAGAAGGGCATTACTGTTTCGTCTAAAGGCAGTATGGGCTTCAGTGCCATGCACTTTACTGACGAAATGTTGTGGAACGCGGGGCATGATTTTAATCTGTCCCGGTTGAGTAAACCTCAGGTTTTCCTTAGCCTCGATTGCATACAGCAGGGTTTGGGTAATGCCAGTTGCGGTCCCGAACCGTTGCCGGAGTATATGATTCCTGGCGATACCACAATGTTGTTATCATTCAGGATAACCGGTCCCGGGAAGTAAGGATGCCTTATTGTTTTGGCATTAGGTTCAACCAAACCTGTATGATGCCGGGGTTTATTCATTCGCAGACTGCCCGATTGTCTATATGACGATCGGGCAGGCTGCGAATGCCGGGAGTATTGACGCCAGGGTCTGTTATCTAAAAGTGCAATAAATTTTATATTAAGAAGCTGTTTTGAATTTATTAATCTCGTTCTTTTATTCTCTTTTCCGCGCTTTCCCGCGGTGTGATTCGTTAAACAGGGGCCTCTATTCGCCTCATCCCACCGCGGGAAATCATCGGCAAAACGATATAAAATAATCTCGTTAACAAATCCAAACAGCTTCTAAAAGATCCTGGACAGACTCTAATTTACGATTATCTCATCAGTAAATATCCAACCGTCGTGGCTCACGCGATTCGACCGGGCAATCACTTTTATGAACCGTGCCCCGGTCCGCTCTTTTGCAGCCCAGTGGAACGTTTTGAGCGACAAGTGCATGTCATCTTGAGGGATATTGTTTTTTTCACTGTATACCGTTTTGTATTCCCGGCCGTTATGCGACAGGAGGAATGTTACCGATGCCGGAATCCATATGCATTGCGCCACATCCTGCATGAAGGTCATCCTCAGCGTATCGAATTCCATCTCTGTGCCAAGGTCTACTGTAATATCCATATCGCAGTCCGGGAATCCCTGCCAGCGATGGTCTGTGTAGTACCAATCACCGCATACTCCGTCGACCAGGGCGCTGTCTCCGCCCGCAGGATACGCTTCACCGTATTTCGAATTGTATATCACCGTTTTGCCTTTTGCCAGATGCAGGCATGGCTGCTTCGACTCTTCGCGCGAACCGAATTCCTGGGTCAGATCGAATGCGTTTACTCCTTCTTTACGCAACTCTTTGAGTGCTGTCGTCACTCGCTGCGTAAAGTATGGATATTGCCGCAAGTGCTGGTCGCTCCAACCCGTTTCTGCTATGGCCAGCATGCGAGGGTAGAGCATATACTCGGCCCGTGCCTCTGATGGGATATACTCCGTCCACAGGTTTCCCTGTATCCCGGCCACCAACCGCCGTTGGGCGTCGGGTACCGAATCGGGCACCGGATCGAACGAATATGTCTTCTTGAGCGGAGTGTATCCCGCCATTGCTTCGGGTTCCTTCAGCGGGGAGTCCTGATAGTAGTTGAGGTAGTAATACTCCGTAGGGGCTATTATTGCCTGATGTCCCGCCTTTATCGCTTCTAAAGCACTTTTTGCATCCCTCCAGAACATTATCGCAGCATCGGACCGCAGCCCGGGGCCCAGAATCTCGTCCCAGCCAATAAGTTTGCGTCCGTGCGATGCAAGGAACTCTCCGATGCGCCGTGTCATATAGTCCTGTAATCCCCCTGTCTCCTTCAGTCTTTCCTCTTTCATACGTTTACGACACCTGGGGCATTTTTCCCAGGCTTTATGGCTGGCTTCGTCACCGCCTATGTGGATATATTCCGACGGGAAAATTTCCATTACCTCGATGAGTACGTCTTCCAGAAAGGCGAATACAGCCTCGTTCCCCGGACACAGTTCGCCGTTTACGTACGGACGTCCCGAACATGACAGGTGAGGATACACGGCGAGCACCTCTTCGCTATGTCCGGGCAACTCGATCTCGGGAATGACCGTAATGTGAAGTTTACGCGCGTATTCGATCACGTCGATAATATCCTGCCTGGTGTAGTATCCTCCGTATGCTCCGGGGTCTTCTGCTTTGCAATATCGCCTCGGGCTTTTGAAATACCATTCTTTCCACTCAGCCACGGGACGCCATGCAGCTGTTTCGGTCAGCAGCGGGTATTTCTTTATCTCTATCCTCCATCCGGCACCGTCGGTCAGATGCCAGTGCAGGCGATTTAGTTTGTAACGGGCCATGACGTCGAGTTGCCGCATGATGAACTCTTTCGGGAAAAAATGGCGCGATACGTCGAGGTGTATCCCGCGGTAAGCGAACCGCGGCGAATCGTCGATCTCCATCACAGGCAGACTGTGTATCCCGTACTGCCTTGCGACCTGGGCCAATGTCTGAATCCCGTAAAACAAACCCGCTTCATCGCGTGCTTCCATCGATATTCCGCGCCGGGTAATTTTAAGCTTGTAACTTTCTTCCGGAAATCCGGGCGCTGTGGAATCCACTGTGAAATGCAGTGCCGCCCTTTGTCCATGCGGAGTCTTTTCTATTGGCAGCCATGGAATGGTCCGGATTAGTATGCCTGTGATTTCATCTTCGCTTTTCGTGGTCAGATTACTACTGATACTTAGAGCGGGTCCCGGATCGAATGTGCCTCGTGAAAATGTCACTTTGTCAGGAACCGGAATCAATTGTAGCTCCGAAGCCTCATGCGAAGGCTTGCATGAACATAGTGAAATGCCTGCTGCAAGGATGGGCAGCCAGATTTTATTGGTTATTCTCATTTGCATGTATTAAGAAAGTGTCAAAAGTGCCGCACGATCAAACCGGATCGAATCGGGCGCGTTTCTTCAAAGTGTGTTAATGCATTCGGGGTTGGTATTCATTTTATATAAAGTCCAATAAATTTTGTGTGAAAATTTATTGGACTTTATATAAAACGCCTTGCCTGGTTATTCCGGACACCTCACGCCGGTGACCCATTTCACAGATCCGCCTCCTCCGACCAGTTGAGCGTCGTAACCGTTGCCCGTAAGGTCGGTGATCCGGTTAAGGCCGGTGACCCCGTCGTTGAAACGCCAGTAGGCTACAAGATCTTTCGAAGTGGGGTCCACATAGCACATGTTATTCCTCAACTCACCCGGCGACAATGCGCGGGCCCATACGCGGGCTTCGCTGATGTATCCTTTCATGTAGCGTTTGTCGCCTGCCGAGGCCCCTATCCAGAACATATTCTGGTTGTAGGCCGATGTAAGGTCGACAGGTCCGCGCGGAGTAGGTGCCGAGACGTCGAGCACACCGTTTATATATATGCTGGTGATGCCGGTCGTACCGTCGAATATGCAGGCTGCATGGCCCCACGTACCGGCGGCAATAGCTCCTTTGCTACTGATAGCATAGCCTCCGCCAGCTATCTGCAACTGCCCTTTGTGGTCATCCTGAACGAAACGGAACACGAAGTTCTCTTCGAGCCCCATCACCGTGTTACACCAGAACGAAGTGAAGGCCGGGATGTATATACGGGCTTCGTAGGTTACCGACGGCAGGGCTTTGGTGTCGTATTTCGAAGGCTTCGAGAAATCCACCGCAAAATAAGCCGATGAGGATATGTCGGCGGCCGGGGTGATGATGATCTGGTTGACAATTACATACACGGTGTTGAATCCCTCCATTGTCGAAATGTCGCCTGAAATACCTGAGATACTCACGGGAAGTATATAGTTCTTTCCCTCTTCGATACCCGCTTTTGAGGTAATTGTGAGCTTCATCGGTTTATCGGATGCGTACGCCCCCTTTTTGATTACCAGACTGGTGTTAAGAAGTTCGTAACATTCCTCGGGAAGAAGGGCGTAGTTCTTTCCGAACAACCTGTTGTAGTCCTCCGCTTTCGCGGGATCGGCTTTCAACTCCACGGTTATATCCTTATCGACTATGGTCGACGACGAAACGGTGATTCCCATCTCTTTCGGGAATTGATCGTCGATAGCCATCGACAGGCTCGGGTTATCCTGCTCCGATCCTGCAATGTAGATCGTATCCGTGTAGTCGGCCGCCTCCTTGCACGAGACTGCCGCGAGCAGCGCCGACAATAATATTAGTGCATATTTGAATTTCATGGCCATTACGTTTTTAATTGTTATTTTTGGCAGGATTCATTATCCTGATACACTGTATTGTATATGTGTACACATTCGCATTGCGGTAGTCGTTTTCCATGTGGTATGAGCCACATCCCCCCTTGCGTACGGGTTCGCCGTTTACGAGCGGTTTCCATCCGGCCATGCCTAGCATCGAAGGGGTGGTTGTGCCGTCGCGTTGGGTGAAGGTCACACCCCCGTTTGGAAACGACGTTGGGCCTTCAATGGTTTCTGTTACAATGTATTTGGCTGCCAATTCGGCCACATCGGTGTCGGGGTAGGTGCGGCACAATCTTGAGAAACGGCTGTCCAGGTCGGTATACCCGCGGGAATTGTACGACTGTACGATGAAGTAGTCCAGCAATTCGCCGGTACGCGAATCGAGCGACTGGGGTTCTCCGTCGACACAGAGCAACCTGCCTGTTCCCGATTTCGGACCGAAGTATTTGCTCAATTCGTCGAAGAATATATGCAGGCGGGCCGGGTAGCTGGCCAGGTTGCCTGGCGCTCCGTAATTGGGCTCATGGTCCATATCAAACCCGTCGAGCCCGGCTTTGATGATACTGTCGGCTATGGCCGTCGCGTATTTGCGTATGGCGGCTTCCTGCTTGGTTGCATCGGTGGCATCCCAACCCCAGAATGTTTTCTGGTCTTCGCCGGGAGGAGTGAAGCCGTCGCCAACGTTGGCCGTAAACGCACATCCCATCACCTTGGTCCCCTTGACCTTCTGTACGAATTCGAGATCGGCCCGTTTTTCGGGAGTTATCGTCGATGGGTGCCATGCTCCCCATATCGACAACATGTCTACGCTGTCGGGAAGCGAGGCTAATCGTTTGCCCGCAGAAGCTGCCGCAGGGTTCCAGCCTCCAAACCAACCGAAGAAGACTTCATGCGGGCTTTTTTTGTAAGCCCTCAGATTGGCGTAGTACTCATCCGATTTTTCGTAGGGCTTCACTATTTCCAACTTTTCAGGATCTGTTTCGCATGCGGTGAATGCCGCACCGGCGAATATCGCCATACAGATAATTATGTTTTTTTTCATTGTCTGCATTTTAGGGGTTAAATTTACTGATTTCGCGCATCCCACCATAGCCTGGTGCCACCGGTGTCCGATCCGCCGAGGAAGTCGGTTACGGCTTTCTGTACGGCTGCGTTATTGCCTGTGTATTCCGATTCGGGCAGGGGTATCCTGCGTACCTGGATGGTCGAGTTCACTTTACCGCCGCTGCGGTTAACCACCACCGGGAATATTTTGGGATATCCCGTGCGACGGAATTCGCTCCAAGCCTCCTGCCCATCGGGGAACATGGCCAGCCATTTTTGGGTGATGATCCGTTCCAGGTTGCGTTCCTGGCCGTCGGCGTCGTTCCATTTTACCGTTATCGTAGACAACAGCGGGCTGGTGCTCAATATGTTGTTTGACGATGTGTTGCGTGGATCACGATATTCGGCCGGTTTTGCGGTCGAGTTGGCGATGTAGCCTGCCGCACCCGTAGCTCCCCAGAGCTCGAACGACTTTTCGATCCCCGTGTTATAGAGATTCCCGGCCGTACCCTTCATGTCCCATCCGAGCAAAGCTCCTTCGGCACGAAGGAACCACACTTCCGAGGCGACCATCCAGCGCATAGGCGAACTGAACAGGAATGTAGCCGGCGAGGCGCGGTCAATATAATTCTGGGCGTTGGTTATGCCGCAACGCACACCGTGGAATTTGTCGTTTCCGGTAGCGTTGGCGTAGTACGACGCCGGGGAGAAATAGAGTGGTAGCCGCGGGTCGTTGTATCCTTTCAGGAACGATTCCATATTAGCCCCCATCCTCGAATCGTGGTAGTCGTCCCACATATATTGCAGCGGGTTATTATAGACGAACCCGAGGGCGGTGTTATTCTTGATTTCGGGATTGTCCCTGTTATCCTCGATTACTCCCAGCGGATGTGCCAGCGCTTCCTCGGCATATTTTTTAGCGTTTATCTCGTCGACATACCTGACACGCATCGCCAGCCGGAGTTTAAGCGAATTGGCGAATTTAATCCATTGCCCCAGGTCGCTGCCGTAGATCAGGTCGAAACTTGCAAGAGGTCTGGCTTCGGGATTTTGGTTATACAGGTCGGTCAGTATGTTTATGGCATGGTCGAGTTCCGAGAAGAAAGAACGGTATATATCCTCCTGTGAGTCGTATGGAACTCCGGATCCCTTCTTGCCGAACATCGTGTAGGGCAGGGGACCGTACATATCCGTGTAGCGATGCATACCCTCCACTTTCACCACTTCTCCTATGGCGAAAGTCACCGACGTCGAGTCGACTTTCTGGCGCAGGACGTTCCACGAGGGAAGAAAGTCGTTGTAAGCCACCCGGAACGGTTCGTTGATCCATCCGGCTATGAAGAAATATGTCGTCGAGTTGGATCCCGAATTCCAGTTGTTGGTAGCTCCGAAATATCCCGAATAATTGTTGCCGAAAAGGTCCTGCACCATCTGGAACGGGTTGGCCTGCTCGGGAAACACATTGCGCTGCATCGTGGTCAGCATCGCTCCCCAGAGGTAGTCGCGGTCGATGTCCGACTCTTCCGGCATATTTGGATTGGTGTTGATCTTGTCGAAGTAACCGGTGCATCCGGCCGTAAGGAACAGGGTAAACAACCCGGCGGCAGCGCATTTGGTTATGATAGCTATATTTTTCATCTCTTTTCCTCGTTAGAAAGTTACTTTTATCCCGAATCCGAAACTGCGCAGGCTGGGCGGCATGAAATAATCGAATCCCTGGTAATAGGTGCCGGTATTTGCCGTCAGGTCGGGATCAAACGGGGCGCGGTTGTAGATCATCCACAGGTTGCGTCCGGTGAGCGACAGGGTGACGTCGAGTTTCTCTTTAAACAGTTTCGGAAGACGGTAGTTCAGCGAAAGTTCGCGTAGTCTTACGTTTGTGGCGCTGTAGGTGTATTCCGACAGCACACCGGTGTTGCCTCCCGCCACTACGCCGTAATACGATGCGTAGTCGAGTCTGGCTCCGTTGACTATTACTCCGCCGTTGTCGCGCGCTTCGGCCGAGGATTGCGATACCCCGAACTGGTCCATCATAGCTTCTGTGGCCGACACGACCACTCCGCCGACCCTGGCGTCGATCAAAAAGTCGAGCGACAGGCCTTTCCATGCGAAGCTGTTGCTGAAGCCTATATTGTATTTCGGCGCCGCCGATCCAACTTTTATATAGGCATTGGGTTCGAGTTCTATGCTGTTGTTCATCGGGTTCACATAGATATAGCCGTTGACGTCCTGTTTGAGTTTGGTGGCGTAGATATCGCCCATCGAGCCGCCTTTGCGCAACACCATGCGGTATGAATCGGCCGACGATACCACGAACTCCTGCGGTGCGGCTATACGTTCACCCGTAACCGGGTCGTCGATGTAGTCTCCAAGGAGTTCCTTGATCTCGTTGCGGTTGAAGGAGTAGACCAGCGACGAGTTCCAGTCCACAGGACCGACATTGCAGTTGAAACCGGCCTTCAACTCTATCCCGTAGTTATTTACCTTACCCGCGTTTGCGTAAGCGTAGGCATACCCGGTGCTCGGTGATACGCTGTAGCGGAATATCTGGTTGTAGGTATTTGAATTGTAATATGTCAGTTCGAGGTTTAAGCGGTTGTTGAACATCCTCACTTCTGTACCAGCCTCGAACGATTTGGTAAGTTCCGCTTTCAGGTCCGATGCGGGATAGAATCCGGTTGTCGTTACCGCTCCGTCAACCAGCGGCATGTAAGATCTTGTCAGGTAGGCGGGGGGAGGGTTACCCACGCCTGCGTAGGAAGCCCTGATCTTCCAGTAGGAAATGATGTTTTCGGGCAACCGTACCATCTCGGTGATTATTCCCGACAAACCCACCGACGGGTAATTCACACTGGTGCGTCCCGTGCCGTCGAGCGACGAAAAGAAGTCTACGCGTTCCGTAAGGTCGATATATAGCATGCTTCGATAGCCTACCTGGGCACTGCCGAATACCGACTGCGTCTGCTCGTGCAGATAATCTTTCAGCGGGTTATAGCCGTTGTCCATCTTGTTGAGGTTCGATATGTGGAAAAAATCTGGAACGCTCAAAAGGTTGCCTTCCTGCCCTAACATGTCGTATTGTTCGTCGAGCACACTGGCTCCGGCGTTGACAACGAGCCTGAAATCCTTTCCGAACGAACGGTCCACATTTACCAGGACGTCGGCATAGACCGCTTTATTGGTAGCTTTTTGTTCCCTGTAGTTACCTTTGGGACCCGAGAAAAGCCCATCGGTGGAAGCGTACTTTTTACGGGTGTAGTTGGTTTCGGCCATATCCATCCTTGCGCGGCCCGAGATATTGATCCAGTCGGTGATGGTATATTTCATCGATGCACTGGCTATATAACGGTCGCGGGTGGTGTTAAACAGGTTGCGGTTGACGATCCAGTAGGGGTTTTGCCTTAGACCGTCGAGCCCGGGACTCTGATAGGGCCAGTATTGCGTTCTGAAATTGCGGTCGATATCATACTTTTCGTAAACCCTGATGCGGTCGAAATTATCGGCAGGAGGGAAGAGGTAAACCGGTACAAGGGGGTTGTAATACATCCCCTGTGCGATCCCGTTCTGGCCTTCCTGGTCGGTATAGTAAAAGTCCATGTCGAGCGACAGCACATCCTTCACCAGTTGCCTGCTGTTGCGTACCGACAGGTTCAGCTTGTCGTAGGTGTGGTTGGGGATTATCCCGCGTGCCTTGGTCATACCGGCTGAGACGAAAGTCTGACTGTTTTCCGACCCGGCCGACAGGCTAACGTTGCTCATTGTGGAGTATGCCGTCTGGAAAAAGTCGGCAGGATCGTATGACGAGGGCGTTGCCAGTTTGGGGCCCCAACTCTTGAATTCGCCGTCGTTACGCCCGTAGGTGTTCTGGAATTGGTGCATTACGAACGGATTGGAGAAGTTGGTACTGTTATTCAGCGTGACGGTGATCTTATCCGGCGAACCTTTCTTCGTCGTTATCAGTATAACCCCGTTGGCACCCCTGTTACCGTAGAGAGCGGCTGCCGATGCTCCGGTAAGTACCGACATGCTCTCGATATCGTCGGGGTTGAGGTTCGAGATACCATCGCTGTCTTCGATGCCGGGCCCTTCATAGTAGTTTTCACTCTGCGACGATTTCAGCCCCATCATCGGGATGCCGTTTAGGACATAAAGTACATTATTGTCCCCGAACAGCGACTTCGTACCGCGCATGATAACACGTGTCGATCCTCCGATACCCGAAGAGCTCGGATTGATCGTGACCCCGGCTATCTTACCCGAAAGCGCGTTGATGAAACTCACCTGCGGCACCGATGTGACCGCATCTCCGGCGATTTGCTGTACGTTGTAGGTGAGTGATTTTGATTCGCGCCTGATACCCATTGCCGTGACAACCACCTCGCCGACCTGCAGTGTGCCCTCTTTCATCGTTATGTTGATTTCGGTCCTGCTGCCCGGGGTTACGGTCTGTGGGTCGTAGCCTATATACGAGAACTCCACTTCGGCTTTGCTATCGGGCAGGTGTAACGAGTATTGGCCTTTGAGGTCGGTTACGGTCCCTGTGGTGGTGCCTTTGATCACCACGCTTACCCCTATCAGCGGCTGTCCGGCAGCGTCGGTCACTTTACCCTTAAGTACTCCGGTTTCGGGTTGTTGCACTTTGTTTTCCGACAGTATGATCTGTTTGCCGGTCAGGGTGTATTTTATGCCGGTTCCGGCAAAGATCCTGTCGAGCATGGCCGGGATATTGCCGTCGGAACTCTCCACAGACACAATGCGTTTTGTGTCTATGGTTTGGTTGTTGTAGAGAAACGTGTAATCCGAGTTTTTTTCTATTTGCGTCAGTGCATATTCCAACGTCACGTTGGGCATATTCAGCGGACTCTTGGTTGTTTGGGCACCGAGTTGCGCCGGGCATAACAAATGCAGGGCCAGCAGTGCAATAAGGCAAACGGTAAAATGCATTTTCACGTAAACATGAATGACATTTACAGACCGGCTGCCGGTATGTGTGTTTTTTGTCATATCTTTGCGGTTAGCTAAGGTTTATTAATGTGTAAACTTGGGCTGGAGTCATACGGACGGTTTTTGAAGGTCCTGTCCGGTATGGCGTTCGTGAAGGGGTGCTGCCTTGCGGCCCCCTTCACCGTTTGGGGTCAGTGGTTTAAGTCATAAGGATGCGTGTTTAGTGAAGTTTGACGACTATGTGTTTCCTTGTGATGGTGTTGTCCGGTTTTTGGATCGAACCGGTGACTTCCCATGTAAGGTCGGCCGAAGTGCCCAGATAATCGAGTATTTGCTGAAGTGTTTCGTCTTTGAAGGTGGCCCGGTAGCAGTACTCTTTTCCGGTAAGGTTGATCAGCTCGATATCTGTATTGAAATGCTCGCCGAGTTTTTTGAGTATATGGGCCAGAGGAGCGTTGCGGAAGATCATCTTGCCCTCCCTCCATGCTGTTTTTTCGTATATATCCGTCTCCGCCAGCCTTAGCCTGGCGGTCGATTTGTCGAATGAGATATATTCTCCGGGATTTAGGCGGACTTCCGATCCGCGTCCTGGCAGGGTAACGCCTATGCTTCCTTTTTCGAGGGCGGCCTCGATATAACTCTCATCTTCATAAGCGCATACGTTAAACGATGTTCCATAAGCACATACGCTCACCCCATCCGAGGTGTTTACACGGAAAGGGCTGCGTTTGCTTGCCATAACATTGAAATAGGCTTCGCCGGAGAGTTCTACCTCGCGGCATTTTGCCGGGAATCGTGCCGGGTGGCGTAATACTGACCGTGAGTTGAGCCATACCTCCGACTTGTCGGGCAATTCATAATGTATCACCGAGCCCGCCGGCGCCTTAATCTCGACATACTGCACTTCTTCCCTGACGATACATATATACATGTATCCCAGGATCAGTGTCGAGAGCAACAACGGGATCGACACTAACGCCGCATAGCGCGATATACGGTTCTGCCATCGGGTTCGCCGCCTGCGACTGATCATTTGTTGGAGTTTGGCGTAGCCGCCATTTATATCGACAGACTCCATCCCTACTATATCTTCTGCCAATTCGATTGAGCGCCGCAACCCGTTGAAATGTTTACGGGCTTCGTCGGATGATGCAAGGTGGGTTTCGACCTGTTTTTTTTCAGCGTTGTTACATTCCCCGCGCAGGTAACGGATGATCAGCCGGTTATCTATACGGGCACTGTTATTAACCATACATTCAATATTCTTTATCCATATATAAGACAATCGAAAAGAGAAAAAAGGACACCCTGCAGTTATTTTTTATGGAATAAGCTGATTGTCTGACACAAATAAACGTCATGTGTTGCCGCTATCCCGACCGTGGATAAAATAGTACGGACAAGGCTGGGGATGAAAGGTGAAAATGACTAATTTTGTGTGATACACCTCCGTGGAACGTTTATAAGCGAAAATTTTGGTAAAGCCATCCAAAGAGAGCCTTTTCAGGCAGGTTTACGAAGTCAACTACGCTTCGTTATGCCTCTATGCCAGGAGGTTTGTGGCCGACGCCGCAGTGAGGGAGGATATCGTTACCGAGGCTTTTGCATCGCTGTGGGATAAATGGGACGGGCTCGATTCGGGAGCTGGCAAGGCCGTTGCTTATGTTAGGGTGAGCGTGCGGAACGGATGCCTTAATTTTCTTAAACGTCAAAATTTCGATTCGGCTTACATAGCATCATGTCTCGAATGCAAGCCGCTCTATGCGGCTTCGCCCGATTCGGTATATTCGCTCGAAGAACTTTACAGTATGCTTGTCCTGGCACTCGACGAACTGCCCGAAAACTATCGGCGGGTATTCGAGGATTATGTTTTCGAAGAGAAGCCTCTGAAGGATATAGCGTCCGATATGAATATCAGCCTCAAATCGGCAAACCGTTACAAGGCGAAAGCTATCGGGATACTACGGATCCGTCTCAAGGATTATCTGCCGGGCCTTATACTGGCATTGACACTGGCGCACGAGGATTGGCACATCATTGGTTGACGTTCCCCCTCTGCGGCATTACCGGGGTGTAATAATTGGCCCGGTAGATATTTCGTATGAAATTCCCTTCAAATAGGTATATTTATTAAAAAATCTTAATATACCTTTGCGGATCGAAATCAAAATTTAATAAAATATTTTATGAGGGGATTTTTATGCGCCTGTTTTTTGTCGGCATCTGTTTCGGGTATTTGCGGCGAGGCCGATTCGATACGTACTTACGATATCAACCAGTTGGTGGTTACAGCTACCCGCACTCCGTTGCCATTGAAAGAGGCTCCTGTTCTCACCCGCGTTATCAGTGCTGCCGAGATAGAACGTTCGGGACAGGTGGCTCTTCCGGCATTGCTGGAGAGGGAGTTGGCCGGGGTGGAGTTTCATCAGGCGGGGTTCGGTCCGTCGCTTTCGTTTCAGGGTCTCGACGCACGTTATGTGCTGCTTCTGATCGACGGAGAGAGGATTGCCGGGGAGACAAACGGCAATGTTGATTATTCGCGCATACCGCTCGATATGATAGAGCGTATAGAGATTGTCCGTGGGGCGTCGTCGGTACTTTACGGATCGAATGCCATGGGGGCGGTGGTGAACATAATAACTAAAATGCCAGGTCTTGCGGATAAGGGGGTTTATGTCTCCGCCGGTGTGCGTTACGGCTCGCGTTTCCAGAAAAACGCCGGCGAGCAACTGGGTACGGGAGCGTCGGAAGACGATACGCACCGGTATCGCGACCGTCTCGATATGGGTAATATTAATGTCAATGCCACGTTGGGTTTCCGTTGGGAGAAGTTGCGGTCAATGACTACGGTTTCGATGCGCACAAGCGACGCCTACCGGTTGGTCGGCACGGAAAATGAAGAGCGCCACTATGATACGCTCAATATTATGGCTCCCAAGATGCTTCCGGGGATACCTCCCCGGCCGGAGATGGGACCTAACGGGATACCGGTGTTTGTTGTAGGGAAACAGGTGATAGATACGACCATTTCTGTCGCCCCCGACCAGCGCGGGATGAGCATCAGCGGAGTGAGGGAGATCAATGTGGTCCAGAAGTTCGATTATGTGCTGTCGGACCGTTTCCGGTTCGGGGTTACGGGATCGTTGTTCGGTAAGGAGCGTTACGACTTTCTCCATTCGATCACCGAGGAGTCGCCGTTTCCCAATCCTGCCAAAAAATGGGGATACGAAAGCTACAAGGGCTATAATATCAAGGCCGAAGTGGAGCACACTCCCAACGACCGCAGTAAGATATACCTGTCGTTCGTACGCGACGATTTTTTCCGTTATCAGGACAGTCTCAGCGGATACAGCACTCCCAAGCAGCGCCATACGTTGAATACCCCGCGTTTTTTGTGGACGCTCGATGCGGGCGTCCACCGGTTGACTTCCGGCGCCGAGATGCAACAGGAGTTGCTGCATTTCGACCTGAATCCTTCGGGGTACTCCGATGGCAAGGAACGGCTGACATATGCCGCTTATGTGCAGGACGAGCTCTTCGACGGACGTAAGTTGAGCTTTGTTGCCGGATTGCGCGGCGATTACAGCCCCGATTTCGGATTCAAGGCCACTCCGAAACTGTCGGCAAAATATGCCGTGGGCAACTGCTCTCTCAAGGCCAATTATTCGATGGGGTATCGTACTCCATCGCTCAAGGAATCTTACATGGAGTTCCCCATCCCGGGCGGAAACAATGTGCTGCGCGGAAATCCTGATCTCAAACCAGAGACCAATAATTACATTTCGTTATGCGCCGAGTACCTGACTGCCAAATATAATTTTTCGGTCACGGCCTATAAGAGTTACTTCCGCAACAAGATCGATATCACGATGTTCGACGAGGATTCGAAAACGATCATGATGTATAATAACATCGGAAAGAGCACCATTGGCGGTGTCGAGGCTGTGCTGCGTGCCCAGTTGACACGTTCGTTGCGATTGACAGCCAACTACAACTATGTCGAGCAGTCGGACGATCTGGCTTCGGATGTTACGCAATACATCTATCCCAGCCCGCACACCGCGACGCTCAATCTCGACTACGGGCTGATGCTGTTGCGCAAGTGCTATACGACGGTCAACGCTTCGGTACGTTATGCCGGGGCCAAGGATTACCGCGACATAATGGCTTATTACGAGGCCGGGGCCACGATGGCGCAGTCGAAATATTTTACCGGAAGCTACTCCGGGCATTTGGACGATTACGTGTTGTGCGGGGCCGGAGTTACGTTCAACCTTCCCTTCACGTCACCCGACAGCAATGCTATCAACATCGGTGCCGGGGTCGACAATATCTTCGACTATGCCCCGCCGGTTGTCAACTTCAACTCCGCCGTAACGCCTGGCCGCAGTTTCTACGTGCGTTGCGAATATACTTTTTAGGTGAGTTGTGGAACCATATCCACAACACGTTAATCCTCACGCATTAGGGGCAGGTTTTATAGCCTGCCCCTAATCCCTTATGCTATCCGGGAGAGACAGCAAAGCACTCTATCAGAAATTATTACCCGACGGTATTTCCAAGGGATTGATGCGGTAATCATGCCGGATATATCGAATATTGCGGACTGTATCTCTATGTCGACGCGCCTTAGGGCGTGTTAGCATAAAGCCTTATGGTTGGGTTCTGTAAGGCGGTTTTGTGTTATACAAGTGAAATTTTTGAGACAATGTGGTTCCATTGGGGATAAAATTTCATGCGGTAGAATCCAAAACCGACAGGAAAACGAACGTGCGGGTTTATGCTAACACGCCCTAATATACGCGCTTAAGGATAAACTTGGCCTCATACTCAACTTGCAGGTAGGGATCGCGTACAATAAGTTGGGACCCGGTTATGTCGACCGTATATTTTTGGGCAGGCGCATGGTTGTAAACAACTTGGTGCGTTGTAGCGTCATATGAATATCCCCATGTTTCCTTGGCTCCTTCGTGACGATGCAGAACTGTCCCGTTCTTTGTAAATTCAATCGTGCGTTCTCCCGGCAGATATTCAAGCCGGGCTGTCCAATCGCCTCCATACCGTCCCCAGGTATAAAAAAAAGCTTCCACATATTCCCATTTACCAACTATAGGACCTTCGATAATGACTGTGTCTTCTTTTTTGGAGCATCCGGCAAATACCGTAGTTGCTGCAATAGCGACGGCTAAAATGAGAATTTTTTTCATAGGGCATTTACGGATTCTAAAAATATAACGCTACCGTCATTGCGATTGCCGCGCCGCAGATAAACCCGGCCCCCACCTGTACGGGATTATGCATTCCCATCAGCAATCTTGCCGATGCAAGCAGCCCAGCAAGCACAACAACCGTTACCAGCAGCCAGGTCATCTGCATAAATCCCGACACATTGTACAAAAATACAAGCGCCACCAGAGCCCCCATTGCAGTGAGGTGAAGGCTTATCTTCCAGAAAAAATTGACTGCCGCGCAAACCGAAACGCTGATAAAACCGGCTATTATAAAGTTGCGTATCAGGTAGGTGACTCCCGAGCCTGGTATCATGAAAAGGCAGGCGCCATAACATCCCACAACCACCAGTAATGGTAATATCCTGTCGCGCCGGGTCGCGAGCGACAGCGATCCGATCAGTCCGAAATACTTAAGCAGTTCGATGGCCAGCACCGGAATAACGAGAGTGTTGAATCCAACGGCCGCCAACAGATAAAATTTCAGATCGGACGGGATACCAGCCATGACCGTATGTCCGTAAACCATAGCCACCACCCCATACGAGGGGATAATGAACGGATGAAGCACTATCGACAACCAACCGCTCGATTTTCCCAAAAAATGTTCCCAGGTTTTCATAATGTAATTTATGACAGGCATTCACTTTTCCCGCTCCCGACACATAGCGCCTGCCCGCATATGATCGCACCCCCTCCTGCGCGGGCTTCACTCCATTAAGCGTCTATATCTCCTTGCGAAGCCGTGCGACGGGGATGCCCAGCATTTCGCGATACTTGGCCACTGTGCGCCGCGCTATACGGTAACCCTTGTCATTGAGTATGTCCATCAGGACTTCGTCGGTCAGGGGTTTGCGTTTGTCCTCCTCGTCAATGCATTTGGTAAGTATGTCTTTTATCTCGTATGACGAAACCTCTTCGCCGCTTTCGGTCTGCATAGCCTCCGAGAAGAGCTGCTTCAACGGTATGATCCCGAAATGAGTCTGTATATATTTGCTGTTCACCACGCGTGATATGGTCGAAACGTCGAGGTTGGTGCGGTCGGCAATATCTTTCAATATCATTGGTCTCAATTTGCTCCTCTCGCCATCGACGAAATACTCTTTCTGGTAATCCAGAATCTCGCGCATCGTGAACATAAATGTCTCATGGCGTTGCTTTATCGCCGAAATGAACCATTTGGCCGAGTCCAATTTGTTTTTTACAAACTGCAACGCCTCTTTATCGCTATCGCTTGCGCCTTTGGTACCACTGCCGGCCATATCGCGAATCATCTCCAGGTAACGTTTGTTGACTTTCAATTCCGGTACGCTGTAAGAGTTGAGATTCAATGCAAACTTCTCGTCCTGATAATCCAGTATGAAGTCGGGAACGATGTAAGGCATAGCCTCGTTGCCACCTTCATTATAGAGATTCCCCGGCTTTGGCGACAGGCGGACGATCTCCTCTATCACGTCGCGGAAATCGTCCTCCGACAATTCAAGACGGCTCATCAGCTTTTCGTAGTGTTTCTTCGAAAATTCGTTGAAATACGACGATAGTATTTTGTACGCTGTTTTCTGTGCTTTGGTCGTACATCCTGTAGCCTGCAACTGCAGCACCAGACACTCCTGCAATGTCCGCGAGCCTACCCCCGCCGGTTCCAGAGTATGGATAATTCCCAACAACCGCTCCAGCTCCTCGTCTGGAACCTGTATGCCGAGACTGAATGCGATATCGTCGGCTATGGCCGGTATCTCGCGGCGCAAATACCCGTCGTCGTCGATACTGCCCACGAGATACATGGCCAGCGTCATTTCCTCCTGGGTCAATGACCGGAACCCCAACTGTTCTTTCAAAAATTCATGTAACGACCGCCCCTCGGACACGAACAATTGACGTTGCTGGTCGTCTTTCGAAAAGTTGTTGGCGTTGTACTTATACGATGGAGTGTCGTCCTCCTTCAGGTATTCGTCTACCGATATCTCTTTTTCCTGTTCTTCCTCTTCCCCGTCCTGCGTGACTTCCTCTTCCAACACCGGATTCTCTTCGATTTCCTGTTTTATCCGCTGCTCCAGTTGTAGCGCAGGAAGCTCCAGCAGCTTGATCATCTGGATCTGCTGCGGCGAAAGCTTCTGGAGCAATCTTAACTCTTGTTTTTGGCTTATCATATAATTGCCTGATATAATATTGAATAAACATAATAAATTGTTCCGGTGGCCAGGCCGCCCGCACATGAACCGGCCACCGGAATTTTTAAAACTCGGCGTTTTTAGGTGTACGCGGGAACGGTATCACATCGCGGATGTTGGCCATGCCCGTCACGAACAGTAATAACCGCTCGAACCCAAGACCGAAGCCGCTGTGCGGTGCCGTGCCAAAACGGCGTGTGTCGAGATACCACCACATGTCCTTTTCCGGGATACCCAGCGCCTCGATGCGCCCTTTCAGCTTGCTGTAGTTCTCCTCGCGTTGCGAACCGCCGATGATCTCGCCGATCTTCGGGAAAAGGACATCCATCGCCCGCACCGTTTTCCCATCCTCGTTGAGTTTCATATAGAACGCCTTTATCTCCTTGGGATAGTTGACAAGGATTACCGGTTTTTTGAAGTGCTTCTCCACAAGATAACGCTCGTGTTCGCTTTGCAGGTCAAGACCCCATTCCACCGGGAATTCGAACTTTTCGCCAGACGCTTTCAGTATTTCGATCCCTTCGCTGTAGTCGAGTCTCACAAACGGGTTTTCGATCACAAACCTCAACCGTTCGATCAGCTCCCCGTCGTACATCTTGGAGAGGAATTCGAGGTCTTCGCTGTAATGTTCCAGCGCGTAAGAGGTCAGGTACTTAAGGAAATCCTCCGCAAGGTCCATGTTGTCCTCCAATTCGTAGAATGCCACTTCGGGCTCGATCATCCAGAACTCGGCCAAATGGCGCGGGGTATTTGAATTTTCGGCCCGGAACGTAGGCCCGAACGTGTAAATCTGCGACAGAGCCATCGCTCCCAACTCGCCCTCCAACTGTCCCGATACCGTAAGGTTGCAGCGTTTGCCGAAAAAGTCCTCGCTGTAGTCCACTTCGCCTGTCTCCGTGCGGGGCGGGTTGCCTACCTCAAGCGTCGTGACCTCGAACATCGCTCCGGCGCCTTCGGCATCAGATCCGGTTATGAGCGGAGTATGAAGATAATAGAACCCGTGGTCGTTGAAATATTTGTGTATGGCAAAAGCCATTGCATGGCGTATCCTTAGCACGGCTCCGAAAGTGTTGGTTCGCGGTCGCAGGTGGGCTATCTCGCGCAGGTACTCCAGCGAATGACCTTTCTTCTGCAGCGGATAGCTATCCGGGTCGGCAGTGCCGTAAACCTCCATTCCCCGTGCCTGTATTTCGACCGGTTGTCCCGAGCCCATCGAGTCCACGAGCGCGCCAGCCACTCGCAGGCATGCTCCGGTGGATATATTTTTGAGCAACTCCTCGTCGAAGGAAGCCACATCCGCGACAATCTGTATATTATTTATGGTGGATCCGTCGTTAAGCGCTATAAAAACCACGTTTTTATTTCCCCTTTTCGTCCTTACCCATCCTTTCACCACAACCTCGATGTCGCGCTGCGGGCTCTTCAACAGGTCGGCAATTTTTGTTCTGCCGCCGCTTAATTTCTCGTGTTTCACCATTTTACATTATTTTTTTAACTATACAGCAATTATCATGCAAATTTGCATATTTTTTTTTGATCACCCAAATCCTTTTTTCACCTGCTCTGTATCAAACAGACACGGGGAACCCGAAGGCTCCCCGTGTTTATGAACAGGTTGGACTCTACACAATGCAGTCGTTGGAGATTTTTCCGCCGGGATTACTCCGTATATCCGTTATACTGTATGGTGGCGTTGGCGTAGCACTCCGATGCTCCCCTTGACCACGCAACGCGTACCGACGCTGCCGGGAACCTCGATTGGTCGACCTGCGAATAGTTTGAAAAAGCCACCTTCTCTTCGCCTCCGTACATAAGCTGGTTTTCGCAGGCTATGTGTATTCTAAGGGGCTCTTCAACCGTATAGACGAATTCATATGAATCTTCCAGTGCGTAGAATGTATTTCCTGAGGAATAACTGCCTGTTTCCACCATAAATTCGGTTTTCAGCAGACCGGCATACATCCCGGTCCAACCGTCGGAGGTGATCGTATGCTCGATTGTCCAGTCTGATTTTATAGCAGACTCGATATAACTGCTTACGCCATCTGCCAGAAGGTTCCACATGCCTGCCGTTCCGCCGCCGTGTATCGTGTATCCGTTAGAACCTATGATCTTGTAAAATGTCGAGCCGCTTTCGAGAGTCAGAGGATTGTTCATGTCGAACTCCATTCGCCAGAAGTCGGCTTGAGTCAGGTCTTTCAGTGTTTTGCCGAAAGTAGTGATATACAATATTCCCGATTTTTCGATATCGTTGTTGCTTTCGTATCCCGACGTGTATTTGATTCTCCATTTGCCTGTCGGGGCGTCGACCAGCTTGAACTCGATGTGTGGAGCCGGGGCGAACAATTTGCTTTTGAGGTCGACCGAACTCGAAGCGCCGGATGGTGTCACGTTGAGTTCGTCTGTTTCCACATTTTTGCCCGCAGCGGCAAATTCGTTGAGCAGTACATCGAACCGGAATGCGATATTTGCAGGATCGAGGGCCACCGTGTTTTGGTTTTTGACCCATATATACATCGTTCTTCCCGGATCGAGGGGATCGGGTTCGCTGCTGTTTTTCATGCACGCAGTCAACGCCAGCACGGCGATAACCGGAAATGCGAACAGAATCTTTTTCATTGTTTTATGTTTTAGAAAAATAAAAAGAGCGGGTTATTCAGAGGGAATATCTGCGGTGCTATAATGAAGTTATTACTTCTTTACTATAGCCCTTGTAATAGAGTGTGCATTTAGATTCGCATTGTGTTCCGGGAGTGTCGGACCAAACTATATTGACCGGGCTATACGACAATCCTTCCTGGTCGGCAAATTCATTAATAATCTCTTCTCCGTCATATTTCAGTGCCGTATTACACGAAATACGATATTTAATGGCCCTTTTCACCGTATAATGGAATCTGCCGCCGTTTGCATAAAATGATGTCATTCTGCACCAGCTCCCATTTTCAACAGTAAACGTCGAGTTTACAGCTTTGTCATAAGTCCCGTCCCAATCGGTAGATGTTATATTCTGGTCAATAGTGGTTGTCGGGTATTTGTTTTGGTCCTCGTCGTCCGGCTCTTTTATCCAGGTTAACGCCTCTCCCCGGATATGCCATTTTCCCGGAACTTCTCCTCCATGAATATATAACAGGTCATATGGGTTGTCATCACAATTCAGATTGAAACCAATGGAATTCTGGCGCCCTCGTAATTTAAGCCTCTGAGGTTGCAGAATCCAATATTCATCTTCTTTGAGGTCTTTCAGCCGTTTGCCGTATGTCGTGATATAGATCACTCCGGTCTTGGCAATGTCGTAATTGGTTTCGTATCCATTTACATATGTGATTTTCCACCGGCCTGTTGCTGCGTTGTCGAGTTCGAATTTAGCGTACTTCTCCGACGCGAAAAGTCTCGTTTTGAGGTCTATAGGCTCACCTCCGCCGGAAGGGGTCATCATCAGCCTTCCCGTGGCAAGGTCTTTCCCGGCGGCTTCGAATTCGTTTAGCAATATGTCGAACCGGAAAGCTATATTAAAAGGTTCGTTGATCGTCATATTCTGGTCCCTGACCCATATGTATATATTCGAACCCTCTATAATAGTGTTATTATCATTCAGGTATGGGGGCTTATTGTCGCATGACAATATCACCAACGGCACAACGGCCAGCAATCCCACGATATTTTTCAACCCTTTTCTCATCTGAATATATTTTGCGGCAAAGGTAGCGATGTTTCCCTCGAAAACCGCATTGATCTTATATAAGACGCATCTCCACCGCCGAATGTTGCATCACACACGGCGAAAGCCCACTTTTCTTTCCGTCGCCAGCCGTTGCGTCCATACCGCGACGATGGCCAGCACCAGTCGCGGGAGCATAAGCCCGAGTGCCGGGAGCCCTATCGAGATGAACAGCAGTGTATCTTCCAGCAAACTGTGCGATATTGCCACATGGGTGTTCAGCAGTGATGCGTCGCGTGGCGAGGCTTCTCCGCGACGCACCTCCTCAACCAGGACCGCACCCCCGTAGGTCAGGCCGACCACGTTACAGATTATCCACAGGAACGAGGTCGAGAGCGGCAGGCCGAATACCCGCATCAGCGGTCGTAGCGGAACCGCGATGATCTTCAGCAGGCCGAATTCACGCATGCATGCCTGTATTACATTGAGGGATATGATGATGGCTAATATTTTTACTATCAGCGGAAGCATCGTCAAAGCCCATCCGGCTACCAACCCCCAAAGAGTATCGGCTGTTTCCTGGACGCCGCTGAAAAAAAGTTTTCCCTCCAGTCGCTCCGGCAACACGAGATTCATCGCCACTCCCGCAACGAGGGCCATCGACACCCGCAGCAGTATAATCCCAACGGCGCTGGCTCCTGTTTTTCGCTGTATGGCCGTCTCTATTATCATATTATGGCAGATCAGGCACATCGATGCCAATATCAGCGCCGCGCGGAAATCGACCCCGAGAGTGGCCATAACCCCGATCCCGGAGTAGAGGTTGCCAAATGCCGCCGAGATGAACACCATCGCTCCGGCACCGTCGAGTCCCATCACTCCGAACAGTGGCGACACGAACCCGGATATCCATCCTATCACTCCCGCGTAATTCAGCAGAGCCATGCCGAGCGTTATCGGCAACATGAGCTTTATGACCCATAATGCCGTTTTCAATGCAGGTCTTATTGCTCCTGCGGCTGCTCCCGCAAGCCTGCGGAATATATCGTTATTCTCCATTACCGTCGATTCCAGAGCACAAAGATATAACGATATTGCTCTACATGCGGTTCCCGTCTGCCGCTTTCCGGGCTATTTTTTCGACGGGAACCTGTGCGGGCTTTGAATATGGTTGCCCGTGCACTGTTTTTGTATCGTAAATTTGCGTACATTTGTCATACTGTATAAGGTTGGCAGTGTGTATTTGAATGCTATTGAATTGGTAATTATGGTATTATGAATACTAAAAAGACATTTTTGCTGTTTCTGATTTTCGGGGCTTCTGTTTCAGGTACCAGAGCCGGAATTTGGGAAAATCCGGACCGCGATACTGTTATCATAGAGGAACGCAAGGTAATAATAAGTCAGGAAGATGTTTTCAAACGCCCTGCGAATTATCGCGATATCCGTATCGGTGAGGACACCTTGGCTATAGAAGCGGTCGAAATACCGGAAAGCGGTGGATCGTGTTGCAATGCCGGTTGGAAATGGGGCGGTTTTATGCGCGGCCACTGGTCGGGATTTACGGTCGGATATTCGGGTTATATGGGCAGCCTGTCCGATTTTTCATTGCCCGACGATGCCAGGGGTATGAGTCTGAGCAATAAGAGCATCGGGGTGCAGATCAATTTTTTCGATTTTTCCGTGGTGCGTTGCGGCCGTTTCACGTTGTTGTCGGGGATTGGCATGGAAGTCAATAATTACCGTTTCTCCCAGGATGTCACCATCGTAAACGACGATGGTACGACGGTGGTCGATTATCATTTTATTGCAGATGGCGTCAACCTGTCGAAGAGTAAACTTACGACGGCCTATCTCAATGTGCCGCTGTTGGCTGAATTTGCATTCGGTTTGTGTAATCGCGGGTTTGTCAACTTCGGCGTTGTCGGAGGGTGGCGCATGAACGGGCATACGAAATACAAGGTGGCTACGGGAGCTGGCAATGGGACCTATAAGGATCGTGACGACCTGAACCTAAGTAATTTTCATGGGGGAGTCACCGTCAATGTAGGTTACAACTCTATGGCTGTTTCGGCATCTTACTATCCGAGCCCGATGTTCCGCAAAGACCAGGGACCGGAGTTGCACCAAATCAACGTGGGGCTCGGGGTGTTGTTTTAGTGCGTGTTACACCATCTATTGATCAGGCCACTCTTATGCGCTGTTAGCGCGGGTTAAAAGCGGCTCTTCGAGGGTTGTCCATCCCCCGTTCGCATATCCGGGCCCCGTGCTATTTTGGCCTGTGAGTTGCATGAGAGGCAACAGCAGGAATAGTGTTTATTAATGATAAAAAAGTATCGCCATGGAATATACTTCTGTTTTGAATGGATATGGAGATGGGATCTCCGATGAAATGGTTGCCTCGACGGTGGCTGAGGCCCGCGGCGCAGCTCCGGCTAATATGCGCAGGGATGTCTATTCGCTTTGCTATTCATGTATCGACCTTACGTCGTTGAATGTCACCGACACGGATGATCGCATCAGTGCTTTTGCCCGGAAAGCGGCAGAATTTCGTTCTCATTTTCCGGATATTCCCAATGTGGCTTCGATATGTGTCTATCCCGCATTTGTCGATACTGTGGGTTTGTCCATAGGCGATGCGGATATAGCGATTACGAGCGTTTCGGGCGGCTTCCCGTCATCGCAGACTTTTCTGGAAGTCAAGATGCTGGAAACGGCGATGGCTGTGGAAAACGGCGCCGACGAGATAGATATAGTGCTGAGCCTGCGCGATTTTCTCTCCGGTAATTATGAGCAGGCGGCCAACGAGATATCGTTGCTTAAGGCCGAGGCTGGTGAAGATGTGGTACTCAAGGTGATAATAGAGTCGGGTGCGTTGCAGCGTCCTGAGTTGATATATAAGGCGTCGGTGCTGTCGATGCTGGCCGGGGCCGACTTCATTAAGACTTCCACAGGAAAGATACCTGTGCCTGCCACTCCCGAGGCGGCTGTGGTTATGTGTACGGCAATCAGGGATTATCACGCCAAAACAGGACGCAAAGTGGGGTTCAAGGCTGCGGGAGGTGTCGCTACGGCCTGTGATGCGGCGTTGTACTATACGATTGTGGAGCGTATATTGGGTCAGGGATGGCTAACGCCTGAATTCTGGCGCATAGGGGCCAGTTCGCTCGCAAACAACCTGCTCGGCTCGATCACGGGCCGTGATATAAAATACTATTGAGAAAAAGTTTCTGACACATTGCCTTTCGGCAGTATACATAAGCAATAAACAATCTGTCCCGGATAAACTTTCAGAGTTTATCCGGGACAGATTGTTTATTGCACGTCTGGATCGTCTATCCGAAGATGTCGTTGATAACAGCGGCCAGCCGGTAGCCGGCTTTAAGAAGCTGGCTTTCAAGACATGGATTGGATAGAAGCTATTCATCATATAATAGTCGAAATTGGCATTTGCCGGGGTTTCGGCATACACTTTTGCACAAATCTCAACCGTTTCATTCAACCAATCCTCTATTGTGCCTCGCGACAGAGCCTCTATTTCATCTTTGCTGAGAAGATCGATGTTCTCAACCCACTCCGTGTAACTCCATTTGCGCACATTGTCCACCAGATAGTCGTCCCAGATGGCATGCAGGTTGGTCGGTGCCCCGAACCACCTTGCCGGCGTTTTATTGCCTCCGGCATCCGACAGGTGACCGACGTGCATCGGGCAATGCATGTCGCCTACAAGATGGATCATATATTTGAAATAGATCGTTTCCGTCTCTTTATCGAGCCATCCGCCCTTGAGTTGTGCGATTATAAATGTCAGTGCCGTGTAGACATCCCCTTCGGGATTTTTTTTCATCGTTTCGTAACTCTTGCCTTCATCTACATTCGCATAGTGCCAGGCGTCACGGGCCCCATATTGTTTATCTCCGCGTATGTTGTCCATCCACGAAGAGTAGTACACCATCGACTTGCCGTCGAGTATGCATTTGATTTTGTCACGGGCTTTTCCGGAAATGTGGCGTTCGGCAATGGCTACTATGATATCGTGCCCCCTGCTGCCCCAGGCGTAAATGCCGGGACTCCACATGGAGACCAGTACCAACAAGAGGATAAATGTCTTTAAACGCATTACTTACAGTTTAATAGCATACAAAGCTAATATTAATCATCTGAAATAACAGTATACCCAATGGTTTAAATCAATAGATTGTTAATAAAAAATAATCTGACCGGCGGAAAATGATGAAGACTACCATTTTCCGCCGGTCAAATTCATAAATATCATCGGCTGAAACCTAATGATGGTATAGCTGTCTGCCCGATTGTTTTGATAATCACGACAGATTTCCTGTTGAGACAAACTCTACGCTCCGAAGTTGTCGTACATGACATTCTCCGGTGGAACGCCAAGGCTGTCGAGCATACGGGTCACGGCGTCGGTCATCATCGGCGGGCCGCAGAGGTAATACTCTATATCCTCAGGCGCTTCGTGGTTCTTGAGATATTTGTCATAAATGACCTGATGGATGAACCCTGTATATCCGGTCCAGTTATCCGACGGATTGGGCTCCGACAGCGCTATGTTAAATTTGAAGTTCGGGAACTCCTTCTCTATAGCCTCGAATTGATCCTGGTAGAAAATCTCGCGTTTACTGCGGGCTCCGTACCAGAATGTCACCTTCTTGTCGGTTTTTTCGGTCTGGAACAGGTTGAAGATATGCGAACGCATAGGGGCCATACCCGCGCCGCCGCCGATGAACATTTTTTCGTTGGGGGTGTCCTTAACGAAGAACTCTCCGTAAGGGCCCGATATAGTAACTTTGTCGCCGGGCTTCAGCGAGAAGATATACGACGAGCATATTCCCGGGTTTACGTTCATGAAACCGCACGTCTGGCGGTCCCAGGGCGGTGTGGCGATGCGTATGTTGAGCATGATGATGTTGCCTTCGGCCGGGTGGTTGGCCATAGAGTAGGCCCGGAACGTAGGTTCTGGATTTTTTGCGACCAGATTCCACATATTTGTTTTGTCCCAGTCCTCGCGGTATTCGGGCTCAATGTTGAAATCGCTGAATTTGATACCGTCATACTTGGGAACATCAATCTGAATATACCCTCCCGAACGGAAGTTCAACTTCTCGTCCTCGGGCAACTTCACCACGAATTCTTTGATGAACGTTGCGACATTGTGGTTCGACACCACCTCGCACTCCCATTTCTTAACGCCAAGTACAGCCTCCTCGACATGGATTTTCATGTCTTCCCTGACCTTGACCTGGCATCCGAGGCGCCATTTTTCCTGCTGCTGTTTGCGTGTGAAGAAGTTCACTTCCGTGGGCAGTATGTCGCCGCCGCCTTCCAGCACCTGGCACTTGCACATGCCGCATGAACCGCCGCCGCCACAGGCCGAAGGCAAGAATATCTGGTTCTCACCCAAGGTGCTAAGAAGTGTGCTCCCCGGCTCGACCGTCAACACCTTTTCCCCCCCGTTAATATCTATCTGTATCTGTCCCGAAGGAGTGAGTTTCTTTTTGGCATAAAGCAGCAACACCACAAGGGCGAGCGTCACGGCCATAAACGCCACGATTGCCGTAATTATAGTAATTCCCATTGTCGAATGCTTTTAAAGTTGAATACCGAGGAATGTCATGAAGGCTATCCCCATCAATCCCGTGATGATGAATGTAATGCCGGCTCCTTTTAACGCAGGCGGAATCTGCGAGTAGGCCAGGCGTTCCCTGATGGCGGCCATGCCTATGATCGCAAGCCACCAACCGATACCCGAACCCAGGGCGAACGACGTTGCCTCGCCCAAGCTTGCATACTGCCGTTCCTGCATGAAGAGCGATCCCCCGAGGATTGCGCAGTTAACAGCGATAAGCGGCAGGAATATCCCCAGTTGATTATAAAGTGTAGGTGCGAACTTCTCGACAACCATCTCAACCAACTGCGTGAACGAAGCGACCACGGCAATAAACACTATAAAACTCAGGAAACTGAGATCTACATCGGCCATCGAAGGGCTCAACCATGCCAGAGCGCCGGGCTCAAGCACATAGACATTCAACAGGTAATTCAACGGCACCGTGAAAACCATCACGAACGTAACGGCCACCCCGAGTCCCATTGCCGTTTTGACGCTCTTGCTCACGGCGATGTAGGAACACATCCCCAGGAAGTAAGCGAAGATCATGTTGTCGATAAAGATCGACCGTATGAATATATTAAGTATATTTTCCATCTGTCAGCTCTCCTATTTTTCGATGAGGTTCTTATTGCGGCTGCGGTGCACCCAGATTATGATACCCACCAGGATCAGTGCCATAGGGGGAAGCAGTATGAACCCGTTGTTTTCATAGAACCCTCCGTTTTTGATATACCATGCCTCGGGAATGACGCGGTAGCCCCAAAGGGTGCCGGCTCCGAAAATCTCTCTTACCACGCCGAGCATAATAAGGATCATCCCGTAGCCCAGCCCGTTGCCAAAACCGTCGATCAGCGACGGCCAGGGTTTGTTACCCAGTGCGAACGCTTCTATACGGCCCATGATGATACAGTTGGTGATTATAAGACCCACGAAAACCGACAACTGCTTGCTTACGTCGTAGACATAAGCCCTCAGCACCTGGTCGACGAGGATAACCAGCGCCGCCACGACGACCAACTGTACGATGATGCGTATGCGCGACGGAATCGTGTTACGCAGGGCCGACAGGATGAAACTCGCCAATCCCGTTACTATCGTAACCGAAACCGCCATTACAAACGCCGGTTTGAGCTTTGCCGTTACGGCCAGGGCCGAACAAATACCCAGTATCTGTACCGTGATAGGGTTCGTACTGTTGAAAGGCGAGGTAAGCAACCTCCATACTTTGACCGAGAACATCGGCTCTTTTTCGCTGCTGTTTGCCATCTTTTCTCCTCCTTATCGAATCGTTAATGAATCGGCCGCTTCGCCTTCCGTCTCACCGGTGGCTGTTGCGTCAGCCTGTCCGCTTTTCTGTTTAAGGATATAGGCGCTGTAATCGGCAAGGCCGTTTTTAATCATCGCCTCCACCCCGCGGCTGGTGATCGTACCGCCGGAAATTGCGTCGACAGCGTGGTCGTTGCCTTTCGACGCACCGTCGCCTTTAAGTACGGTGATACCCACGATCTTGTCGCCGTCGAATACCTGCTTGTCTTTGAACTGGCCGGTGAATACAGGTGTCGTGATCTCGGCTCCCAACCCCGGAGTTTCGCCCTTGTGGTCGAAAACTACGCCCGAAATGGTATTCAGGTCCGATTTCAATGCGACATATCCCCATACAGGGCCCCACAAACCCGTACCCCACACAGGGAAGATATAGAGCCGATCCACACCTTCTCCGCTTACGAATACCGGCAGACGTCGTTCTGCAGAGGGTTTATCGTATTCCGCTTTCAGGTTTATCAAAAGGTCGAAAGCGTCTACTCCGTCGACGATTCCGCCTTTGGAATCCACCGCAAGGCTTTCGGTGATATATTTCCCGTACTCCTCTATGATGTAAGCCGACTTATCGGGAGCCGTGTCGGCCTCTCCGCCTTTGCCTATCGAGCGAAGGATGTCGTTCATCTTTTCTATCCTCACATTTTCCGCCTGCCTCTTTTGCAGCGACAGCGAAGCATAGGCCAGGAGCGCTGCCACGACGATGACCATAAATGCCGAGTAGCCTATTATATATGTATTACTGTTCTTATTCATAGCGTACTACTGTTTTGCCGGTTTGAGTTTGAGGCGGCGGTTACGGCGGTTGATGTTGGCCTGCACCACATAGTGGTCCACAAGCGGGGCCATGGCGTTCATGAACAGGATCGCAAGCATCATGCCCTCCGGATAACCCGGGTTGACTACGCGAACCATGATCGCAACAACGCCTATCAGGAAGCCTGTTATGTATTTACCCGTATTGGTTTGTGCCGCCGTAACGGGATCGGTAGCCATGAAAACGGCTCCGAACATGAAGCCTCCCATCAGAATGTGATGCCAGAAAGGAACCTGCATCGCCACATTGGCTCCTATGGCGTTGAACAGCAGCCCGGTCAGCAATCCACCCGCGAATACGCTCAACATGGTCCGCCAGCTTGCGATGCCCGTGAACAGGAGCAGCGCGGCGCCCAGCAGGATCGCGATCTTCGACGTTTCGCCTATACAACCCGGTATCGTCCCGATAAACCAGTCGAGTGGGGTGGTCCCATTGCTGTATGCCACCGTCTGCGCTCCCTCGGCCAGGGCGTTGCCTATGTCCGAAAGCGGCGTGGCTCCCGAAAAACCGTCGACAATGCCCTCGCCTTTGGTCATGCCTGCCACCCAGATCTTCTCACCGGATATGTAGGGGGTGTAGGCGAAGAACACGAAAGCACGTGCCAGTAACGCGGGGTTGAAGACGTTCATTCCCGTGCCTCCAAACACTTCCTTGCCTATAATGACGGCAAAAGCCACCGCCAGCGCCACCATCCACAGAGGCACATCCACAGGCATGATAAGGGGGATGAGCATACCCGTTACCAGATACCCTTCGTTGACTTCATGGCCACGGAACTGCGCAAATGCGAACTCGATGCCGAGCCCCACGATGTACGACACCAGTATCAGGGGCAGTACTTTCAAAAACCCGAACCAGAAACACGCCCAGAATGCCGTGTCGGGAGCGCCCAATGCCCTGAAATGCTGCAATCCGGTGTTGTACATGCCGAATAGCAGCGCCGGCATCAATGCCGCTACCACAACGATCATCGTACGCTTCATGTCGTTGCAGTCCCTGATATGCGAACCTTTTTTTGTGACCGTATTGGGAACGAAAAGGAAAGTTTCGAAAGCGTCGAATGTCGAGTGGAGTGCGCTTAACCTGCCTCCTTTTTCGAAATTGGGCTTTATTTTATCTACAAAGTCTCTCAGTGCTTTCATATCAGTTGAGCTCTTTAATCATAAGGTTAATCCCGTCGCGAACGATCTGCTGCATATCGGTTTTCGACGGGTCGACGAATTCGCACAATGCGAAATCCTCTTCGACCACTTCGTAAATACCCAGGTTTTCCATCTTGTCGATGTCGCCGGCCATTATCGCTTTCAACAGGTACATCGGGTAGATGTCCATCGGCAGGTAACGCTCATAAAGACCCGTAAAGACGAAAGCCCTTACGCCGCCGTTGAGATTCGTGTCGAGCCGGTATTTTCTTCCCGGCATCAACCATGAAAAATAGTCGCGCCCAACCGATAGCTTATTGAAACGTGGCATGGCCCATCCCAGCAACTCGTATTTGTCGCCTTCGGGTATGACCGTAATCTGGTTGGCATAATAACCGAGGGAACCGTCTGCAGCCACCTTTTTACCTGTAAGCACATTCCCGCTTATGATACGTACCGTGCCACCGTCTTTCTGTGTATGGATGTTGCCGCCGGTGACCAGCGACACTACCGGAGCGCAACCGACCGTTTTATAATATTGCGGTGCAATGATCTCCGACCCCGTTACGGCTACGGTTTTGGTCATGTCGACCTGCCCGGTGAGCATCAGGCGGCCTATTATCGCCACATTCTGAATGTCGACCGTCCAAACCGACTCCCCCTTGTTTACCGGGTCTATATGGTGTATCTGCACCCCAATGTTGCCCGCCGGGTGCGGACCTTCGAAAACATGTTTTTCAACGCCGGTCAATTGTCCCAGAAAGGCCTCCCTGCCCGCTTTTAATGAAAGATGCACCTTGCCGGGAGTAAGCGTCGCCAAAGTATCTATACCCGCCTGAAGGTTCTTAAGCTCGTCTTTCAACACAAAATCCATGTCGGGAGCCAGCGGAGCGGAGTCGAATCCCGAAAGGAAAATCGCTTTAGGGGTCTCGTCAGGATCGGCGATGACTCCGTAAGGACGGCGTATGATCATAGGCCACAGTCCTGCGGTGAGTAAAAGTTTTACGATCTCCTCACGCGGGGCTTTTCCCGGGGCCGGAATATCGAACGTCTCATACAGTTGTTTGGCATCAGCCTCGACCGTGATATTCAATATTTTCCGTTTGTCGCCACGATTGACGGCCGAAACCGTTCCGCTGACGGGCGAAGAAAAGACAATCTCCGGGCGGTTCTTGTCGAAGAACAGGGGGCTTCCTGCCTTCACCTGGTCGCCGGCCTTGACCAGCAACTTGGGCGTCACTCCCTCGAAGTCGTCGGGACAAACGGCATATTCGCGCGACGATGGCGCATCGGAAACCTTCGGTTCCGCACCCCCTTCGAGCAAGATATCCAGTCCCCGCTTAAGTTTGATTATTTTCGACATATTTTATCTGGGTTTGTTTTAGTCAATCGTTACGCCCGCTTTGCAGCCATTTTTCCTCTCCGGCTTGAAATACTATATTTACCGGCAATTCTTAAATTTTTTTAAGAATTTATTTCGCCGCAAAAATACAACAATATTTGGGAATTGTTCCAAAAATAACAGTATTTTTTCGCAGGAATACCGAAAGTGTTTCATGGAGTATTCCTGCTGTATGTAACATGTTTATCGCAAATAAAATGCCCCGCCTGTCGCAAGCGGTTTGAAAAAGCCGCGTCCGCTTCATTCCTGCTTATACCGGCCTTTATCCAAAAAATGGACCGGATCTCCCTTTTCGCCGAAACGTATGTCCAATCCTTCGAGGCTCTCATCGGGCGACGAGGCGGGCTTGCCATTATATAGCGCGTAACTTTCACGCCTGTGCATAGGGGTTATATTGGGCATCACGACATTGGCCCCGCACGCCACGGCACGGTGTTTGGCCCCCGGTTCTATGGTTTCGAGGGCGGTGGTGGCGGCAATGTTTATATCGGGACACACCAGTCGCAGGACGGCAATCATCCGCAATGTAAGCTCCAGGCGGTCGTGCAATGATCCTGTGCCTCCATCGACGGCCAACGGCGTGCCTTCACATTCGATGTATGGCCCCATGCCGCACATATCCACATCAAGATCACGCATGAACACTATGTCGCACGCCAGCGAATGCAGGGTCTGGCCCGGGAGCCCTACCATAACACCTGTGCCGACCTGATAACCGGCCAGGCGCAGGTCGTCGAGCGAGCGGAGCCTCAGGTCGAAATCGTGGAGAGGGTCGAGAGGATGTATCCGGCGGTAGAGCTCGCGGTCGGAGGTTTCTATGCGGAGCAGGTAACGCGTGGCTCCGGCGTCACGCCACCTACGATAGGTTTCCCTGGTCTGTTCGCCCAGCGAAAGTGTTATGCCGAAGTCGCAGCCCGTATATCCCGTTATCTTGCCTATGAGTGCTCCGATCTGTGAAGTGTGGCTCTCCGACGAGATTTCGCCACCTTGCAGCACTATCGACCGGTATCCGTTTCCCAAGGCATATCTTACGGCATCCATCACCTCATCGTCGGTGAGGGTGTAGCGTTCTCGGGGAGTACACGACTTGCGGATGCCGCAATAGAGGCAATCTTTACGGCAAAGGTTGGAATATTCCACCAGTCCGCGCACAAAAACTCCCGGGCCCACGCAACGCTCCCGGACCCGGTGTGCCTGAGCGAACAGTTCCGCCGGATCTGCGCAGCCAAGCATATCTTCTATTTGGGAAAGGGTGTAGGGCATCCTTCGTGATTTTTTACCGCGGGCTTTCCTGACGGAGGCGAATATGTGAAAATTTACGGGAATTTATATAATTTTGCAGGCAAAGATAACTATTGCGATGGAAACCGCACCATATATTAACATACACACACACCATGCCGGCGACGATGCTTTGGCTTTGAGGAGTTATATGGCGGGCCGGGACACCGGTTATCCTCCCGCGCCTTTTTCGGCTGCCATACATCCCTGGACATTGCCCGAATTGGATGTTGAGCAGATATGTATGCTGTTGCGGGAACTGGAGACGATGCCTGCCGCCGCTATCGGGGAGACGGGTCTGGACTATGCGCGGAATATCAACCGCCGGCTGCAGGAGGATGTGTTCGAAGCACACCTGGGTATAGCTTTGCGTCGTGGCGTCCCGGTGATATTGCATTGTGTCAGAGCTTATGGCTACATATTGCATATATTGAGGAAGTACGACCTTCCATGTGTGATCTTTCACGGGTTCACGGGCACCGCGGGGCTTGCGCGCCAACTGTTGGATAAGGGGTATTATCTGTCTTATGGCGGTGGGCTACTGCATAATACACGATTGGCAGACGCTCTGCGGGCCACACCGGCCGACCGGCTTTTCCTGGAGACGGACGACGAAATGGTGTCTGTAAAGTCTGTTTACGGGGTGGCATCGGAAATAACAGGCGTTCCCGTCGGGGAGTTGCGCGAGAAAATATATGCAAATTTTAAAACCTGTTTCGGATGATGCCCGAGTCGGGTTGGATGTCGCGGACCGGACTTTTGCTGGGAGCCGGGAAACTCGAAATGCTGCGGCGAAGTTGCGTGCTTGTCGTGGGGCTCGGCGGGGTGGGGGCCTATGCCGCCGAGATGCTGGCACGCAGCGGCGTGGGCAAACTTGTGATAGTCGATGCCGACACGGTGTCCCAGACCAATATCAACCGTCAACTCGTTGCGCTTCATTCCACTGTGGGCCTGAGCAAAGCCGGGGTCCTCGCGGCGCGGTTACGGGACATCAATCCGGAGTTGGAATTGGAGGTAGTGGAGTGTTTTGTGAAGGACGATTCCACCGGCCGCCTGCTCGATGCCTGCCATTACGATTTTGCGGTCGACGCCATAGATACGCTCTCCCCGAAGGTTAATCTCATCAAAGGTTGTCTCGACCGTGGTATACCGCTGGTTAGTGCCATGGGCGCCGGGGCGAAACTCGACCCGGCGAAAGTGGAGATAAGCGACATATCGCGCACACATCATTGCCCGTTGGCACATATGTTGCGCAAAAGGTTGCACAAGCTCGGTATCCGCAGCGGGTTCCAGGCTGTTTTTTCGGCCGAAATCCCACGCGAAGGGGCTATGGTATTGTGTGAAGAGACCAACAAAAAATCGAACGTTGGTACCATATCCTATATGCCTGCCGTTTTCGGTTGTTGCTGCGCCTCGGTGGTCATACGTTCCCTTGCGGGAGAGTTTTGACCGGATATTATACAGGCTTTCAGACTCGAAAAACATACGCTTATGATAAATATTGTATTTCTTGACAGATATACGGTAGGCGGTTCCGATCTTTCCCCCGTTAGGGCTCTGGGGAATTATACCGAATACGATTCCACCGACGAGGGCCAGGTGCTCGAACGTTGTGCCGAAGCCGATGTGATCATCGCCAATAAAACCCCGTTGCGTGCGGCAACGCTCGGGGCATTGCCGAGGCTGAAGCTGGTATGTATCGCGGCCACAGGGATGAATAATATCGACCTTGAGGCCGCGGCGGCGGCGGGGATAGAGGTGCGTAATGCTGTGGATTATTCCACCGATTCGGTCGCCGAAGCGACCTTCTGCGGGGTGCTGGCCCTTATGAAGCAAAGCCTTTATTATGATAATTATGTCAAGAGCGGTGCTTATGCCGCATCCGGGCGCATATTTGATTTCGGCCGCAGCATCGGCGAGCTTCATTCGAAGCGGTGGGGAATCATCGGACTGGGAAATATAGGACGCCGTGTGGCGGCTATCGCAACCGCTTTCGGGGCGCGTGTTTGTTATTATTCCACATCCGGGGCCAATATTTCGGCGGACTATCCGCGCTTTGGCCTCGAAGAACTGCTCGCATCGTCGGATGTTGTCTCGATACACGCGCCGCTGAACCGCAACACTTATAATCTTATAGATTATTCCCGGCTGTGTATGATGAAACCTACGGCCCTGTTGTGCAACGTGGCCCGCGGCAACATAGTCAATGAGCAGGCCCTGGCCCGGGCGTTGAACGAGGGGCGTATTGCGGGAGCGGCACTGGATGTATTCGGTAAGGAACCGATGCTTCCGGACAACCCGCTGCTTTCTATCGACGATCCCTATAAACTGTTCCTGTCACCGCATACTGCGTGGTCCTCATCCGAATCGTTGCAGCGGCTCGTGGGGAAAGTGGCGGGGAACATAACGTCGTTTTTTGCCTGGACAGTAAAAGATTTGCCATAGAAAATTTAGAAACTGTTCAATTAATTCGCAAGTACGGATCGTTTGTCTGATTGCCGTGTGGAAACTGCGGGGATTGATTCCAACCGGTCATTCTCCCCACGATTCGCGGTCGAGGCTGCGGTAACGCACGGCTTCCGCTATATGCCTGGGTTCGATATCCTGATTGCCTTCGAGGTCGGCCACCGTCCGCGCAACTTTGACGACACGGTCGTATGCCCTGGCCGAAAGGTTGAAACGCGACATGGCCTTTTCGAGTATTGCGGCACTTTCGGCCGTCAGGCGGCAGAATTTCCGGATCTGCCGCGAGTTCATCATCGCATTGGTATACACGCCCTCCGACTGGGTAAAGCGCTGCTGTTGAATTTCGCGTGCCCGTATCACCCGCTCGCGTATCGACACGCTCGACTCCTCGACCGTTGTGGCCGACATTTCGCTGAATCCTACTGGTAACACCTCTACATGCATATCGATGCGGTCCATCAACGGCCCCGAAATGCGGTTCAGATAGCGGAACACACTACCTTTCGGACATACGCACTCGCGTGAAGGGTGGTTGTAATACCCGCACGGACAGGGATTCATCGAGGCGATGAGCATGAAATTGGCGGGATATTCCACCGAATATTTGGCCCGCGAAACGCTGACCTTATTGTCTTCCAACGGCTGGCGAAGCACCTCCAATACGCCGCGCCCGAATTCGGGCAGCTCATCCATAAACAGTATCCCGTTGTGGGCCAGCGATATCTCTCCGGGCTGCGGATTAGCGCCCCCACCTACCAGCGCCACCTGTGATGTAAGATGGTGCGGTGCGCGGAACGGACGACGCGTAAGAAGTCCTTTCTCTGCCCCGAGCTTCCCCGCAACAGAATGTATTTTAGTGGTTTCCAGCGCCTCGGCAATGGTGAGCGGCGGCATTATCGAAGGCATGCGGCGGGCCAGCATCGTCTTTCCCGATCCCGGAGGCCCGATCATCACGACATTATGCCCTCCGGCGGCAGCGATCTCCAGCGCGCGTTTCACGGTTTGCTGTCCCTTCACATCGCCAAAGTCGTCTTCGTAGCGGTTGGCTTCGCGTCCGAACAGCTCTTCGGCACTCACCTTGACTGGCTCCAACACACACCGCCCGTTCATAAAATCGGCCAATTGCTTCAACGTCTTCACCCCGTACACATCCAACGAATCGACGATAGCCGCTTCGCTGACATTCTCCTCGGGCAAAATAAATCCACGGAAGCCCTCCCCGGCAGCGTTTATGGCTATTGGTAGCGCTCCCTTAACCGGCATGATCGACCCGTCGAGCGACAGTTCCCCCATAATAATATGGTCGGCCAACATCGCCGGATCCAGCTGTTCGGTAGCAGCCAATATGGCAATAGCTATCGGCAGGTCGTAAGCCGACCCTTCTTTACGCAGGTCGGCCGGAGCAAGGTTGACCACTATTTTTTTACCTGCCATCTTAAAACCGCTATTCTCGAAAGCGGCACGTATACGCTCCTGACTCTCCTTAACCGCATTATCCGGCAAGCCGACAAGGAACATACCTATGCCGGGAGTTATGTTAACCTCGACGGCTATCGTCGTGGCACAAATGCCGGTAAGCGTACTGGCAAAGCTCTTTACAAACATGGGCTATCGGGTAATAGTTTGGGATGGCTTAGGTTGGCAGGACCCAGGGTGCGTCCTTGCTTCCCGGAAGAATACTCAGGCAGAAAATTATACGATTTCCCCGCAAAGGATGGAGCTCAGGCATCAAAGCCAGGGGACAAACAGCAGAGTATCTGTCCCTAAAAAGGGGCGTCATCATCGGAGAACCGGCCTCCGGGACTCTCTCCAGGAGATCCGAATCCGGTCTGGTCGGTTATGAATCCGCGTGTGGAGCCCGTCCCCCCTGTTATGGCATCGAAATCGTCGGCAGCGCTCATCGCACTGTCGAAATTGGTGTAGCTGCCCGAATCATCCTCGTCGTAATCCATAAACCGCGCCTGCTCTTTGCGGAACCGCAACTTCACATCCTCCACAGCCCCGTTACGGTGCTTGGCGACGATGATCTCGGCCATGCCGGCCGTGGGCAACCCCTGATCGTCCTGTGTAAGGCCGTAATATTCCGGGCGGTGGATAAACGCCACTATATCGGCATCCTGCTCTATGGAACCCGACTCGCGAAGGTCCGAAAGCTGTGGACGCTTGCTGCCGGTACGCGACTCCACCGAACGGTTCAACTGCGAAAGGGCTATCACCGGCACGTTCAACTCTTTGGCAATGGCCTTCAACGACCGCGAGATAAAGGCCACCTCCTGCTCGCGGTTGCCACGTGTGTCGCCGCTCCCGGTCATCAGCTGCAGGTAGTCTATGATTATCAACTGTATATCATACTGTGTCTTAAGCCGTCTTACTTTCGAACGGAACTCGAATATCGACAAAGCGGGCGTATCGTCTATGAACAGAGGAGCGGTGGCAAAAGGCTTGATCGACGTTTCGAGATGCCTCCACTGTTCGGGACTCAGCGTGCCGTTGCGGACGCTCTTCGAGTCGAGTCCCGACTCGGCCACTATAAGCCTCAACATCAACTGTGTAGCGCTCATTTCGAGCGAAAAGAAAGCCACTCCTTTGTCGTAATCCAATGCAACATTACGGGCCAGAGACAACACAAAAGCCGTTTTACCCATTGCCGGACGCGCCGCTATGATGATAAGGTCCGAAGGTTGCCAGCCGAGCGTCAACCGGTCGAGTTTCGTAAACCCCGAAGGCACGCCGCTGAACCCGCCCTCGCGTTTCGATGCCTCCTCTATGGCCTGCATCGTTTTCGATAATATGTCGCGCGACTTCTGCACATCGCGCTTTATATGCCCCTCGGCCACTTTGAATATCTCGGCCTGCGCAAAGTCGATAAGGTCGGTAACGTCGGTCGACTCGTCGTACGACAGGCGCTGAATATCACTGCTGGCGCGGATCAACTCACGCTGCACATATTTCTGGGCTATGATCTTGGCGTGGAACTCGACGTGGGCAGCCGATCCCACTTTCTGGGTGAGCCCTGCCAGGAAAGCCGCTCCGCCAACACCGGCGAGCTGCCTTTTGGCCTTCAGCTTTTCTGTAACAGTAAACAGGTCGATGGGCTTCAACTCCATCGACAATTCGGTGATAGCCGTATATATCGTGCGATGGGCTTCGACATAGAACGCATCGGCGGTTACGAATTCCTGCACCGCGATTATGCTGTCCTTTTCGAGCATCAGCGCGCCCAGCACCGCCTCTTCCAATTCGACTGCCTGCGGCGGGACATGCGCCCCGTCGGAGAGCAATGCGAAAGAGTCGTTATTTTTGTTACCCTGGTTATAGTTTTTTGCCATCGTTTTCAACTGCTTGGGCCGTGGTTTTTTACGGGAGTTTCGAAAGATCACTCCTCCCCCAAAAGAACAAAGTTACTCTTTTTTCCGGGAAACCCCCTTTGTCCCGGAATCGAAGAAATAATTTTTCTGCGCACGCTTTTCCTGCACATTTTTCGCTACATACACTTTGTCGCCAGTGTAAGGATCGATGCCGGTATAATACATCACGCTCGACAGGGTCATAGGTGTCGGCGTGAACTCCTGCACCTGTTCCATGTGGACTCCACCGCGGTCGACCCTTCGCGCCAACTCTTCCATTTCGCGGCGGCCGCATCCAGGGTGTCCCGAAATAAAATAAGGTACGAGCTGGTAACGCAACCCTTCGCCGGCGCATATACGCCTGAAGTCGCGTTGCAGCTCTTCGAACTTTTCGAACGGGGGCTTGCGCATCAGGCCCAGTACCTCACCCTGGGTGTGTTCGGGAGCCACTTTGAGCCTGCCCGATGTATGGTTCGAGATGAGTTCCCTCAGGTAGCGCTCGCGGCTGGGAGCGTCGATCAGATCGTAGCGTACACCGCTGCCGACAAACGCCTTTTTAATCCCCTTGCGCGACCGTATCCTCGCATAAAGTTCCAGTAGCGGGCCGTGGCCGTTATCGAGGTTGCGGCAGATGCGGGGAAAGAGGCACGACGGCCTGAGACATTTACCGCACTGCGAAGCGTCGCGTCCGCCAATGCCGTACATATTGGCCGACGGGCCGCCAACATCGGAAAGATACCCCTTGAAGCCGGGTGTAGCCGCTATGGCGTCGACCTCCCTGAGGATCGACCGTTCGCTGCGGCTCGACACGAATTTGCCCTGATGTGCCGATATTGTGCAGAAGCTGCATCCGCCGAAACACCCACGGTGTATATTGACCGAGTGTTTTATCATCTCATAGGCGGGAATATCGCCCTTGCCGCGGTAGCGCGGATGCGGTTGCCGCATATATGGCAGGTCGAAACTCGCATCCAATTCCTGTTGAGTGATAACCCCCCGTGGTGGATTGACAACCACGAACCGTTCTCCGGTCCCTTCGACAAGTATATTATTGCCCGACCGGCGGTTCGATTCGGTCTCTATTTTAATGAAATTGTCGCCGAACGCCGACGGTTTTCCGCAACATGTCTCGTAAGAATTCAGTACTATCCGTTCTGTTCCGGGCAACGAATCGACATACCGGCTGTCGGCCATGAAAGCCACCTGGCGCACCTTGCGCAGCAGGTTGGCATTGTAGCCGTTGCGCAGGGCACGCGCAATATCGGTTACAACGCCCTCGCCCATCCCGTAAGCCAACAGGTCGGCGCCGCTCTCCTCAAGGATCGAAGGGCGCAGACGGTCGAGACGGTAATCATAATGCGTCAGGCGACGCAACGATGCCTCGATACCTCCGATGACCACCGGAGTATGCGGGTATAGACGCTTCAGTATCTGTGTATAGGTAATGACCGTATCGTCGGGCCGGAATCCCGCTTTTCCACCGGGAGTATATGCGTCGTCGCTACGCAGCCTCAGGGTCGCCGTGTAGCGGTTGACCATCGAATCCATGGCCCCTGCCGACACGCCGAAAAAAAGGCGCGGCGCCCCCAGTTTACGGAAATCGCGCAGGTCGTCGCGCCAGTTGGGTTGCGGCACTATGGCAACCCTGTAGCCGGCCGCTTCGAGCAACCTTCCGACCACGGCCGCCCCGAACGCCGGATGGTCGACATAGGCGTCGCCTGTGAACAGGATCACATCAATGGCGTCCCACCCCAGGGCTTCCACCTCTTTAACTGTTGTAGGCAAGAAAGGCACGGCTTGCAGAGGGGTTACTTTTTAACCACTGTCACCGCCGCCCAACCGTCCCGCAACGAAGTGGCGGTCGTTTCCATTCCGCATTCCGAAGCCCTGCGGCTGATGGCCTCTACATCCGGGTAGAATATGCCGCAGAGGATGATCTCGCCACCTGTTTTAAGCATTGCCGCGTAGGAAGGCATGTCGGAGAGCAGGATATTGCGGTTGATATTTGCAAATATAAAATCGTAAACACGGCCTTTCACCGCCGAAACGTCACCCAATATGGGCACCACAACTCCTTCCACCGCATTGGCCGCGATATTTTCCGCGCTGTTTTCGTATGCCCATTGGTCGATATCGACCGCATCGACCCTCGACGCTCCCAATTTTGCCGCCACTATCGCCAACACGCCCGTGCCGCTGCCCATGTCCAGCCCATAAAGACCCGAAAAATCGCGCTTCATTATTTCGGCTGTCACCAGGTGGGTCGTGGCATGGTGTCCCGTGCCGAACGACATTTTGGGCATTATCACCACCTCCAGTCTCACATCGTCGCGTCGCGGATGGAACGGGGCGCGGATAACGCATTGCCCGTCGACGTCCACCGGTTCGAAATTCGATTCCCAAACCGCATTCCAGTTGACCGTCTCGATGGCTATATACCGTGCTCCCGCGACTTCCGCCCCGGCCAACATGGCATCGACCGCGTCTTTGCATCCGGCCAATTTCTCACCGGGAATATATGCTTTAAGCATACCTTCCTCCTCGACAAAGCTTTCGAACGGAAACACAGCCAGTTCCGCGATCAGTATCTCCGACTGCATGGTGTCGGTAACAGGGACGTTCAGTTCCAGATAATCCATAAAAATATTAACTTTGCCACAAAGGTAATCATTTTATGACGGACCGCGACGACATTCGCACCACAGAAGCCGAAGAGGAATCCGGGCCGGAGGCTGCGGCAGTTTCACATGCCGGTTCCGGTTCCGTCGGGCAGTACTACGACCCTGATATTCACATCCGGAAGAAGTGCGAAGCCGCTTGGAATGACATCGCCGAAGAGTTCCGCCGCTACATCAGGATCGAAAAAGGCCTTTCGCCGAACAGTGTGGAGAGCTACCTTTACGATGTGCGGAAGTTTGCGGATTTTGCGACCGGCATAATACTTATGCCCGAAAATGTGGCAGGCGACGACATAGAGGCTTTCCTGGCGGGCCTTTACGACGAAAGAATATCCAAAAATTCCCAGGGACGCACCCTGAGCGGGCTGAAGAGTTTTTTCAACTTCATGCTCGACACCGGCCTGATCACCACGCTTCCCACCGAATTCATCGACGCCCCGAAACTGGGACGAAAGCTCCCCGACACACTGAGTCTGCGCGAGATAGACGCCATACTCGACTCCATAGACCTCAGCCGCCAGTGGGGACATCGCAACCGGGCAATGATAGAGATGCTTTACAGTTGCGGGTTGCGGGTCTCGGAGCTGACTTCGCTACGCATTACCGACCTCTTTTTTGAAGAGGGATTTATCCGGGTCACAGGCAAGGGGCGCAAACAGCGGCTCGTTCCGGTGAGCGCCGCCGCCAGGCGTGCCACAGAACATTGGATGTCGCAACGGGTGTTGGTCGAGGTCGATCCGCGTAATCCGGACATACTGTTCCTTAATCGCAACGGACGGCAACTGTCGCGGGTCATGGTTTTCAAGATACTGCGCCAGTGCGCTTTGCTGGCAGGCATCACGCGCGAGATCAGCCCCCACACGTTGCGTCATAGTTTTGCCACACATCTGCTTGAAGGCGGGGCGGGAATACGGCAGATACAGGATATGTTGGGACACGAGAGCATTACAACGACCGAAATATATACACATCTCGACACCCGCCATCTACATTCGAGTATCGAACGCTATCACCCGCTTTCCTCGAAAAATAAATCCGGCAGCAAATAACATCCCCCGGGGAATGCCAGACGGTAAAGATAAGATCGTTATCCGTAATAATTTAGATGGTTTCTGAAATTTCGTTTCGGAATTTATCTCAGAACTTTTATCTTCCAATCTATTTTATCCTGTTTGACGATTGGAGCGAGGACTATCCAGGCTGTTTTGCCTATATTCTTTTTAAGAATATTGAATTCCTTGATCTTCGACATTGTATCCGGATCGTCAGGGACAGGAAAACCTGCTTCTGAAAGCATCATGTTGCGTTTTGCGGCTATCGATAATTCAAGGTAAAGGCGCACATAACAGTACATATCCATAAACCTGTCGGGGGCGAATTTTTCTTTGACCGTCATAAGATACTGGCCTGCCTTGGTTTGGGAAAACATCCCTTTTTGCATGGCCGACAGCAGTTTCACCTCGGCAGCCAACTCATCGTCAAGCCATTTGGCGATACTCTTTTCGTTGCTCATAAACAATATCCCGATCAATGAAGTCACTCCGAGGCATATTACAGGCAACACCATCATAGGGGGTATTATCAACGAATTATAGATTGTGTGCAACAATATCCCGGGCAAAAGTGCAAGAAAAAAATAACGCCCCGTATGTCCCTTGCGGGTCATAAACCAGTTGAGTATGACTGCTGTGGAGGCGACCGCTCCGCAATGCATTATTGCCGTACCCATACCCCGCATAAGGGCTGTGCCGAATAACATGTCGGGAAAGGCGCCCAGATAGGATATGTTCTCCGAAACGGCAAACCCCGCGCCAACAGCTACACCGTAGATTGCGGCGTCAATAAAGAACATAGCCCATCTGCGTCTGATAATAAGCACCAATAATAGCCCCTTGAGGGTCTCCTCTACAACCGGGGCCACGACAAGGCTAATTGAAGGCATGAGCCGGGTGATCGAAACATTAAAAAAAACGGCCATATATGTAACAACGATGCCCCAGATGAAACATGTGAGCAGAAGCCACTTCTTTACCAGCGCGAAACTGTCGAGCCAGACCAGCAAGGCAACCAACAATAAAGGAGGTAACAATGATACAAGGTAATGCATAACGTCAATTTATAGTGCATTGTGGCGGATTCTCCAGCCGGCATACAATACTATCCGGACCTGTATCAGGTACGGACAACATCTTAATGATGACAGTGTATTGATAAATCATCTCTACACTCCTGACAGACTACCGCCATCTCTATTGATGCCCGGGCATTCTAATGCCGGGCATCAATGATTTTCGCCGGTTAACAACTTCTTGCATTCACTGCATCTTCCGCACACATTTTCAGTTGCTCCGAAAGAGCCGGTCTCTTCCGTATGGCACGGGCAGTCGAACCTGTAGCAAGGCGATGCGCCTTTGCCCTCTTTTGGATATACTCCCGTAAAATACAGCCCCGCCATTGCCAGAGAGCATATTGCCACAAGTCCGGCGAAAAGCACGGTAAATTTTTGTTTTTTCGTAATTCTTTTAACTACCACAGATTTTTATTTGTATGTATAGAAACATTGCTGGCAACGTCCGCATTTGGAACTGCGTGGATCCAGGCTATCGTCATTCGGTTCATGGCAGGCGCAATATTTATTATGGCAACGCTTCCCATATTGGCTTACGCCTTGCGCCTGTATTGGCAATACTCCGGTAATATACATCACCCCCGTTGCCAGACCGCATACTACAACCAACCCTGCGATAAAGAGTACTATTTTTTGTTTCCTGGTAAATTTTTTCATGACCCGTTTTTATTTCGTTATCAATTTGTGAGACCGATGGTTTTCATAGCTCCAATAATCTGCTTAATCGCTATTTATGTATTGCGACGAATGCCTCATGATTTTTTGCACGAGAAATTCATGGACAAACTCCCGGTATTTTGTGCAGGTTGTTAATGCCATGATATATGTATTGATTTCTTGTTTTTGCAATAGGACGCGAAACAGACCGTTTTGTGAGCAACCGCTACTGATGGATGTATCAGGAATTATATTCCATTGGCAACCTCTCGGGCGGACTAATATGCAAAGTTACAAACAAATTGCCGTTTTTCAAGAAAAGCGACATTTTTGTCGAAAAAATTCTGCAGGTTGTGCCTTATGGTATATTATGGTTATTGAACCGTGATTTATCCATAGAGCATACGTGACGCGTTTAGCATACTACGTTCTATATTTTGGATTTTCATTGTTTCAGAGTCTGTCTGTGGATTTTTTATGTAAAAGATTGGATGTGATGAATAATGCGATCCGTCTTTATGGTAAATTTATAGATCTATCGCATGGAAATACATTATTTTTTTGGATATCTATTTTTTTTGATTACCTTTGTACTTCCAAAGTGTGGGAGTAAGTGTAATATCATACCGCGGGGTGGAGCAGTTGGCAGCTCGTTGGGCTCATAACCCAAAGGCCGGAGGTTCGAGTCCTTCCCCCGCTACCACAGGGTCAAAACTTAGGTTTTGGCCCTTTTTTATTTCTTATACGAAGACGTAAATCACTGAGCGATACATATTTCGGCTCAATGTAAAAACCGGGTGGAGCGGGTGAAAAGTTTATCTTTGCGGGATGCAAACAGACTTATCCAAATTGATTTTACCCACTGAGGTATTTGATCACTTCGAACTAATCGCAGTCGAGGATTATCCTGAACATTTCA
>JAVBMJ010000075.1:0-33397 GCA_031552535.1 Rikenellaceae bacterium | reverse complement strand
AACGTACTTATCCTTTTGCATAACGGTCTGATTCTGACCGCAAAACTAATTTTAAATCCGTTGACTCGAAAAACTCTTGTAACAAATTGAACTTCAACTATTTCAAAGAACTTTTATGAATTTTTAGTGGACACTAATGATCTGGTATAACAAAATCCGCAGGCACTCAGCACTGAAAAACATGACAATAGACAAGTTCTGGAATCTTAACAACAAAAGTGCTTAACTCTTTGTGCGGATTTAGTTAGGAAATCCACAAATTCAAAACAACTTCTTAACACGCCTTAGATAAGTGTATCCGGCAATATGATACCGGGTAAATCTCATACCCTGCATTCACGCTGCCGATACCGGAGTGGTGTTGTGCCGGGCAACATTTTTGTTCTTCCAGCGGCCGGAGAAATAGTATATAGTATTGGTAACCAACCCCACGGCCCATCCTATCGGCATAGCCCACCAGATCCCCCACTCTCCAAAAACACTTGAAAGTACGATGGCGGCAGGCACCCGGCAAAGCCACAATGAAATCAATGTCGAAATCATCGGGAATATCGTGGCGCCGGCTCCGCGAAGCAAGCCGTTAAGGCAAAACATTGCATTGAAAATAAGATACGTGGAGTTGAGCACGACCAAAAAATTGTAGCCCGTTTCTATCACCGCCGGATCCGTGGTGAACATTCCCAGCGCGTGCCGCCCGAAAAGTATCAACACGGCATTGAGCAAAAGCACCACCCCGCTCGACATCATAAGCGTATATTTCAATCCCCGGTCGATACGTATGAATTTTCCGGCTCCGGCATTTTGACCGACGAACGAAGTAAGCGCCGCAGAGAAATTCATCACAGGAATAGCCACCAGCGTATCTATCCTGTTTACAGCCGAATAAGCGGCTATAACATCCGTCCCGAACCCGTTGACCACCCCCACTACGGCTACCATACCGACCGCGACAAACGTCTGCTGCAGCCCCGACGGGAGCCCCATCCTGATACATTGCCAAAAGATAGCCCTGTCGAAACGCGGGGTAAGGATATTGAACCGTATCAGTTCATGGCGGCGGTTGACATAAACAACCCCCATAAAGAACGCCACCCCCTGCGAAACAACCGTAGCCCAGGCCGCCCCCGCAACGCCCCAATGGAAATATAATATAAACACCAGGTCGAGTACGACATTGAGTATCGATGATATGACAAGAAAATAGAGCGGAGTCTTCGAGTCGCCGACTCCACGCAACACTCCGGCAACAGTGTTGTATCCGAACAGCAGTATCGATCCGGCATAATATATCCTGAGATAAAGCGTAGCCGTAGGAAGTAACTCCTCGGGCAGGCCCATAAGCCGGAGCAGGGGACCGGCAAATATTACACCCGATACGGTGATGACAATGCTTGCAAAAAAGGTAAATATAACAAGCGTATCGGTGGCCGCATGCACCTTGTCGTAACGTTTCAGCCCGAAATATTGCGAGATAACGATAGTCGAACCAATCGCTATGCCCATAACCAAAGCGATGGTCATAAAGATCACGGGAGTAGACGCCCCCACAGCCGCAAGCGCTTCCTTGCCTACGAATCGTCCTACGATAGCCGTATCGACGAATTGGTACAACTGCATAAAGACGTTGCCCAAAAGCATCGGTACGGTAAAATACAAAATCTGTTGCCACTCGCGGCCCTTGGTAAAATCTTTCATCTCTCTCTTTTTGCGAGGCGTAAAGGTACGAATTCTCCCCTGAAAATTGTCCGCCCCGTAAGGCAAAACTTATGCCGGGACAGCCCGGGCCCCTGTATACAATTCAGGAAGTAAATAAGTAATGCGAATTAAGAGTTAAATGAATATTAGAAATGTTTTTAACCTGCTGTTTATCAGCTTTATGAACTTTGCAGGCAAAGTTCACAGCCCGCAGCCACCCCAGGCTGCGGGCTGATCGCGAGCCTCCGGCTTCGATTTACGCCCACCCCAGGCTGCGGACTGAAAACAGAAATTCTGTAATTATTAGCGGCAATTCACTTATAGGCAATAAATTAATATACATATTCGAATTTAATCCAACTCTTAATTCGCATAAGTAATGCTCAAACAATTATTGGGATATTCCAGGGCCTATGATTTTTTGTTTTATCAATAATTATTTCACATTACTTAATAAGCCCGGACCGGCTCCTGAAAGAAGCTTACCGGGTTAGGGTTTTGTCATTTCAGCAATAAATTTCTCATTTCGTGAAAACTCCCCCTCCATCAACATCAAGGCGTATTTACCTTCCGCACTGATCACCATTATCACATCCCTGACCATATCTTTCGATGCCCCCGGACGGGAATAGGCTTTGAAACTGGTTCCATCTTTCGTTTTGTCGGCTATAATGGTATAGCGACATGCGGCTATGACCTTAGCAAGGTCGGCCTCGATCCGGTCCTTCAACCTGGAGTCGGTTTTCGACAAATCGGCCACTGATATAGCCTTTACTCCCGTCAAACCCTCGGGAAAGCCGTCGCCGCTTTTGCTCATGGCACGTGCGGCTTTGATCATCAACTTGCCCACTTTCTTGGCCTCCACACCCTTGGCATCAGAATAAACCTCATAAAGATCGTCGAATGACTTCACCTGCGCCTGAACCGACAGTATCGGCATTAAGGCCAATACCAGAAGAAACACTTTTCTCATATACAGCTATATTGCTATTAACATTTAAAACCGGGACTACTCTCGTCCCATGATCGCTTACCGCGCATGTCCACCACGTTTCACGGTTGTTACCGCCCGGCACACCTCGCCCTGCGAGGTCACTCCTTCAAGTGCCACGTCGTAAACCGTCTCTGGGTCGGCGGCATAGAATGCCACCCGGGCCCTGCCGGTGGAACCGGTCCTGACCGACGGGTCCCAATAGATCGTGGTACGCAGGTCGGGCGTGCGACGACGCAACGCCTCTGACACCTCGTAACGCGGCTGGTAGAACGTCTCGGGCTTGGCATACCCCAAAGGCTTGACCAAAGCGACCGACGGCGGTGAATCCGCAGGAAGCAGTTGCGCACCCGTTTTAAGCTTTATCCATATAAGTCCGTTCATGGCACCGGGGCCAAAAATAAACGCCTCGGTACCCTTGACAAGCGATACCGACTCCACATCATTGAGATTACACGACATGAGGTATTCCTGCTCGACCGGCAAACCGTCGATATAAACCAGTGCCGGCGCAGGATTGTTGTGCACAAATATCTCGGTCCCCACAACCCGAACTCCAGGCAAACGAAGCATAGCCTGGTAGATATCCTGACCCGCAATCTCCTTGAGCCGGTCGGGGCCCAGAGTATACGATGTCGGGATGCGATCTACAATGTCTCCTGCGGATTCGCGCCGTCTGGCTGTCACCGACACGGCATCCATATCGACAACCCTCATGCCACCCTCATAATAATAGCGTTCTTTCGATTGGTTGAGGAACCCTTCCGGCAGGACCGCCATGCGCTGCACCGCAACGCTCCGCCGCGGAACCAGGTCACGTGACGGAGGAAATGTCTCCCTGTCGACGCTGAGCGTCATGGTGCGCACATTCCCGCCACGGCTCATGGCCTGTAAAACGAAAGATGTGCTGTCGCAGAATTGCAGACCGGTAAGCCTGAAGCGGTGGTCTCCTTCGAGTTGATATCTCTCCACAATACCCAACCGATTGCAAAAGACCATTATATACGGATCACGGGCCGCTTTCCCAAAAAAATTGGTGATAGCGCCGCTTATGGTCTGGCAATCCTCATGCACAAATTTACGGACCGGAAGCACTCCAGCGATGATATCTCCCACATCGAAGCGCCCCCACCCCTGTGTCAGCATCAGAAGGTTGAGGTTGTAAGCATCCTGCGGTGCGTCACCGCTGAAATACGATCCCGGACGCTCGATATATCCTTTCAGGTCGGACGACATTAACAGGAAGGAAACCAAATTACCAGCCCATGGATCCGGATGGACTACCTTGTTATCGGTCACACTAACGGCAAAATCGCCCCCGGCAGGCTGTCCATCGCTTCCCGTAACCACGATATCGAGCACTATCCTGTTTCTTTTACCATATTCCGGGCGGTCGGCAATGATCGAAGCCGCGGCACGATCTCGCGATTGTATAAAACATAAGCGACGCGACACCGGCCGGCCGGTAGGTTTATCTACCAACACCAACTCTACAATCCCCGAAGGTAATTCGCCAACCGGCAGCGTCACCATGCCGCCTGCCGGAATATTATCCGTAGCAAGAAATATCCTGCCACGCGAATGTGCCACCAGGGCAAGGTCGCCGACAGGATAGCCCTCCGTCGCGACTATCCGGCAATGCGCTTTACCCCGCCAGAGGGTCACCGACAGTACGCATCCCCTATCCGCTGCTTTCGGCAACCGGTAACGTTTCTTCGCTCCGCCCGCCATTATCTCGGCATAATAATCTACCGAGGCATCGGGGCTGAACGAAAAAACGCCCATCCCGAGGTGCTGGGTACTTATGTCGGCTATATGCGACCCATTGTCATCGACCACAACACCTGCGACCTCACGCGAAAGCCCGTCGACACCCACTGCTTTGAACGCCACCTGCTGCATTCTGTCGTGAAGCAACGATCCTCCTTCGGGAAAAAACTGCAAGTCGATATCCTCAGAGAACAGCGGCAGAGCCACCGCACGTTTCACCACGGAACTGCCTGCCGATATATCCAACACTATCTCGCCACGCACCGTGTCGGCCGGGGGAGTGAACGGGACCCGTATCCGTCCGTCATCATCGCTCTTAACGTTGCCCGACCGGGGTTTGCCCCAGGCATTGACCGTATAACGCACCCTCGAACCGGCCAGAGGCAGCATCGTGCCGCCCCTTAAAGTCATCACGGCAAAATCGGAATCGCCCTCACGCACATACTCCACCGACACGTCGACCGAATCGTCCACCGGATTTCCCACAGCAAAAAGTTTATGGAAGAAAAATGCCGCGTCGCAGTTGCGCATCCACTGGGTGTAAGCCCTCAGACAGTACTCTCCCGCAGGAAGCGCAGCGGGCAATTTGATCATATTGTGGAATCCTGTCGAATCTTCCATGATCTTGCGGCGCACCAGCACCGAATCGAGCCGGTCGATCAACTCGACATAAACGTATTTACTGAAAGGTGACGGAATGAGCGTTATCCCATTGACCACCCAGGCCTTGAACCATAAAGTGTCGCCTGCTATATAATAAGGCTTATCGGTTTGCACATAAACCTTTTCGTCTATCCCCCGCTCGTAGTACCCTATGAATTTTTCAAACACGCCCCCTGTAAACGCGTCGCCCGTCCTCAATCCCCTGGCAGGAGGCATGGTATCGGGCTGCATCTTATTATTCTGCCCCTGGGGAGCCCCAGCAACGACGCTGCCGCCGGCTGTAAACACAGTCAGAACTGCCAGCAATAGGGTTAGCGATCTGATCATAAGCCTTAATCTTCCATGAAAAACCAGACTATTTCCCATATGAAGTTCAACAAATTTTATTGGACTTTATATACAAGGCCGCGATATTTTACTTCAGCTCTTCCAACTCAGATATCCCGAGGCGGTTCATCACCACACGGTAACGTTTATATGTGGTTTGCCCCTCGCACTGGAGTTGCATAACCAGGTTCAGGTAATATATCTTCTCTCCCTGGATGAGTTCCACACCGCCGTTATCATCAGAGACATAAAGCGGCGTCTCGGGATTGTCCATCTTGCGAGTAAAGTGCGTAACATGTACCCGCACAATGTCATTGACCCCGGCTATCATATACTCGTTTACATCGAGTTTGCGGCGGTCGAGGCGCACCAGTTTACGATAAAGCAGTATTTTTTCATCATTGACCCTGTTCTCGGCCTCCAGCAACGGCGAACGGCTGCGAATCTCCATAACTTCAGGCAGCACTTTGTCGTCGGTAATGAAGTCGGCTCCGTCTTTTATCCATCCTATCGGGGTATCCTTAACACTTATCAGTGTCTTGTTATCAAAATATTTGGCTCTCAGGCGGTGGGCGAAATAGTAACGCATCAGGGCTTTTATCCTGTCCTTGAGCATGTAACTGACCACCAGAGCAACAAAAAGCGGCATCGTGAAACTGCCATATTTCTGCTGGAACGAAAAAGCAATCGCAGTGGCGAAGATCATCGACAAACCGGCCGCCAGACTGTAATAGATCTGCTCGACCAATATGCCGTCCTTCTGTTTGCGGGCATTGAGGAACAGGTCGCTTTCGATATACTTCTTCAATACACTCTGGCGAAATACCAGGTCGCGGTTGCGGTTCGGGCTGCCGGTGTCGACAACCAGATAGCCCATCTCCAACTTATACGCCCTCTCATGCTCCACCAACTCCCTAAGACGCTCCACCATAGCATCGTGCCGCCCATGCGAAGTGAGGCGCGACATCAGAAAGAACGTGTGCTGTTCGATGATATTACTCATAAACTCATCCCCGAAATGGAAATATCCGCGCGATTTGGGCTCCACCGTAGGCACATTGATGATCCGGCGCAACTCGCGGTAGCGCGTTGTGATCCCGGTTATATTGTCGATGTAGGCCGACGTCAGATACTCGATATCCTCATCGATGGTGTTGGCTGCGATATGCCGTATTTCATCACGTATCGCGCTCTTGAATATGGCCGCAAACATCTTGATCTGATACTCGTATTCGGCAAGAGTGGCCCGCGTGGGATCGCTCGAAAACTCACGAACCGACTTCTCGAGATTTTTCAACGGCACAGCACTGCCGTAGGCAATATCACGCATCAGAAACACAGGCGTAATCAACCGTACATTCGACTTGATATCGCGGTAGAACTGGCTTGAAGAGTAGGTCACCGGGCTTATATCCAGACTGTTGGGAACAAACATCCAGGTGTTGACCACAAAATCCATCTCTTCGATCTTACGGGGGATATTGTAACCGATCTTAAACTCCAACGAAAATTTATCGTGTATCTTGGCAAAAATCTCAATCATGGCAATATACGGGTAAAATTTATATGTGGCATGTTAAGAGTCTGTCTGATTTTCCCTTGGAAAATCAGACAGACTCTAAGAAACTTCTCCGGGAGCCTGCTACCACGTTGTAAATGGATTCTTCATCAGCATCGAGTTGTAGTAGCGAACCTCACCGGTTACCTCCTCTCCAAGCCATCCTGGTTTTACAAAGGCCTCATTCTCGTCCTGCAACTCCACTTCTGCGACTATGAGTCCCCGGTTCTCGCCATGGAATTCGTCAACCTCGAATGTATGGTCGCCCGCAGGGATCAGATAGCGTGTTTTGTCGATGACACCGGGTTCGCAGATCCCAAGCAAGTCCCGTGCTTCGCCCACCGGGATCGCTTTTTCCCATTCGAAGCGGCTCACTCCGGAACTGTTACCCGGACCTTTGACTGTTATGTAACCTTTACCACCCTTGACCCTCACCCTGACAGTGCGTTCGGGAACCGAACTAAGGTACCCTTGAGTGATGCGTGCCGACCCTGTTGCCAACGCCTTAAATTCTCCCACGACGAGGAACTTGCGTTCTATCTCTTTTCCCATGATGTGATGAATTTACGATAGAAGTTATCCCGGCAATGTTTTTCATATGATAATGCAATATACGATCCGTAAGCGCAACAAAAAACACGGCGTAAAAACCGTGTCCCGGAACCGATCTCAGAGTTTGTCCAACCTTCCTAAGGAAAGAAATTCAGACAGTCTCTAAGAAACTGTTTAAGAAACTGTTTCTAAGTGTCGGTCTAAATTTCTTATCGAATTTAAACGGATTCCAAACCATGCACCCTATTTAGACCGGATCAGCGACCGTATATTTTCGATTAGCATCGACACGGCGACCGAATTGAACCCTCCCTCGGGAATGATAACATCGGCATAACGTTTCGACGGCTCCACAAACTCCTCGTGCATGGGTTTCACCGTGGTAATATACTGATCCACGACCGACTCCATCGTACGCCCTCTTTCGCATACATCGCGCAAAAGCCGTCGCGACAGGCGCAGGTCGGCATCCGTGTCGACAAACACCTTCATGTCCATCATTTCGCGTAACTGCCGGTTTTCGAATATAAGTATTCCGTCGATGATGATGACCTTCGAAGGACGCACAGGAACCGTCTCTTTCATCCGGTTATGATCTACAAAGGAATAGACCGGGCGCTCCACGGGAACTCCCGCTTTAAGCGCTTTCAGATGTTCGACCATCATCTCGGTATCGAACGACTGGGGGTGGTCGTAATTGAGACGCGACCGTTCGCCGAACGACAACTCGTCGTGCGCCTTATAATAATAGTCATGGCACAGCGTCACAACTTCATCGCCGTCGAACGTATCCTGAAGCCGCTTCACGAGCGTGCTCTTACCAGAGCCCGTACCTCCGGCCACACCGATGATCGTCACATCAATCATAATATAGCATTAAATGACACTAATTTCCCCTTCGAAAACAAGCAGTCCCTACTTGTATTGCGCTGCCCGACGAATCCGGCTATTCTATTCCAACACCCGGCCCCCGGTGCCCGCCATCCTAACTACAGCAGCCAGCAGTACTGTTATGCGTCTATCTTTGCATATTTGGCATGGCGCTCGATGAATTCGCGGCGTGGCGGAACATCGTCGCCCATCAACATAGAAAATATACGGTCGGCCTCGGCGGCGCTGTCGATAGTAACCTGACGCAGGATGCGGGTATCGGGATTCATCGTAGTGCTCCACAACTGTTCGGCGTTCATCTCGCCCAAACCCTTGTAACGCTGAATATTGACCCCTTTCGAGCCGAACTCCTCGACCGCTGCCTCGCGCTCCTCTTCACTCCAGCAATAGCGCTCCTGCTTCCCTTTTTTCACCAGGTAAAGCGGAGGCGTGGCTATATATATATTCCCGTTCTGTACCAGGTTTACCATATAGCGGAAGAAGAACGTCAGCATCAGCGTCGCGATATGGCTTCCGTCGACGTCGGCATCAGTCATGATAATGATCTTCCCGTAACGCAACTTATCGGTGTTCAGTGCTTTGCTGTCTTCTACCGTGCCTATTGAGACTCCCAGCGCCGTGAACATATTCTTGATCTCCTCGTTTTCCAGTATCTTATGCTCCATGGCTTTTTCGACGTTGAGGATTTTGCCCCTCAGCGGCATGATAGCCTGAAACACCCTGTCGCGGCCCTGTTTGGCCGTACCGCCTGCAGAGTCGCCCTCGACGAAAAATATCTCGGTGATCTCCCTGTCGCGCGACGAACAGTCGGCCAACTTGCCCGGAAGCCCCGAGCCCGAAAGCACTGTCTTACGCTGCACCAATTCGCGGGCCTGACGGGCTGCATGACGCGCCGTAGCGGCCAGTATCACCTTCTGCACAATAGCTTTGGCATCTTTCGGATTCTCCTCAAGATAGTTGGTCAGCGCCTGGGCGATAGCCTGCTCCACAACGCCGGCAACCTCGCTGTTGCCCAGTTTGGTCTTGGTCTGACCCTCGAACTGCGGCTCCTGGACCTTGACCGAAATAATCGCCGTAAGACCCTCGCGGAAGTCGTCACCATTGATCTCGAACTTCAACTTTGAGACCATTCCCGAATCCTTGGCATATTTCTTAAGGGTACGCGTCAGTGCGCTGCGGAACCCCGAAAGGTGCGTTCCTCCCTCTATCGTGTTGATATTGTTGACATACGAGTGCACATTCTCCGAAAAACTCGTATTATACTGCATGGCCACCTCCACCGGCACCTTGTCTTTCTCGGTGTCGATATAAATAACGCCTTCCGTCAGTGGTTCGCGGGTCGAGTCGAGATATTTGACAAACTCCTTCAAACCCTCCTCCGAATAGTACTCCTCGCGGACAGGCTCCGGGCTATCTTCCGTGGTTCTGCGATCGGTAAGGTTGAGCCGTACGCCTTTATTGAGGTAAGATAGTTCCCTGAGGCGCGACGCCAGAATTTCGAAACGGTATTCGGTTGTGTTGAATATAGTGTCGTCGGGTTTAAAAGTGATTATAGTTCCCGTGCGCGATGTTTCGCCCAGCACCTCCAACTCCGAAGTCGGAATACCCTTGCTGAACGACATGCGGTAGTGTTTGCCGCCCGTGTGCACCTCTGCGACCAGCAGGCTCGACAGCGCGTTAACGCACGAAACGCCCACTCCGTGCAACCCGCCCGACACCTTATAGCTGTCCTTGTCGAACTTGCCGCCGGCATGCAGGATCGTTAGCACCACCTCCAGAGCCGACTTACCCTCTTTCTCATGGTAGCCGACCGGGATCCCGCGCCCGTCGTCCTCGACGGTTATCGAACCGTCGGCATTGATGTAAACCTCGATATTAGAGCAATACCCAGCCAGGGCTTCATCTATCGAGTTGTCGACCACCTCATACACAAGGTGGTGCAATCCCTTTTGCCCTATGTCGCCTATATACATCGCCGGGCGCTTGCGCACAGCCTCCAGACCTTCCAACACCTGTATGCTCGACGCGGAATACTCCTGCCCGCCGGTATTGATCTCTTTTTCTTCGCTCATCTTATATTCTGATAATCAATCTTTACAACAAACAACCACCTCCCATGCAAGGCAAAGCTCCAGCCCGAAGGGGAAAAATTATACAAAGATACTAAAATTTGCTGAATACATAAAGCCCCGACCGCCATTGCATGCTCCATTCCTATTTCGCCGAACGGGCGCAACGTCCATTTATATCCGCGGCACACAGCCACCCTCAACACATCAACGACTCGATATCTATCTCCTCTATCTTTCCCTGCACGAAACGTATCGTCCGCGACGGGAACGCCTCTATGTTGGATATATTATGTGTAGCCATCACTATCGAGCAGCCTCCGCGCACAATCTCGCTAAACAGGCCCATAATACCTTCAGCCGCCGACGGATCGAGATTCCCCGTGGGTTCGTCGGCCAGGATCACCTTCGGGTCGTTGACCAGGGCACGCGCTATCGCCACGCGTTGCTGCTCGCCTCCCGAGAGCTGGAATACCATCTTATACTCCTTGTTGGTCAACCCCACCAGCGACAGTACCTCCTCGATCTTCTTGCGTATCAACCTTTCGTCGTGCCAGCCAGTGGCCCGCATCACGAAATGGAGGTTCTCGAATACATTGCGATCTGTAAGCAACTGATAATCCTGAAATACGATTCCCACTTTACGCCTCAACCGTGGGATGCTGCGCCGCGAAAGGGTCCTCAAGTCGAATCCCACCACTTTGGCCGATCCGACCTTGAGCGGCAGTTCGGCATAAAGCGTCTTCAACAACGAACTTTTACCGCTCCCCACACGCCCTATCAGGTAGACCATCTCTCCGCGCCCTATAGTAAGGCTCACCTCGGAAAGCACCAATTCGTCGTTCTTGTTGACTTTGCGGCTCGCCCGGCGCGAATAGGCTTCCCGTGCGTGGTATATCGAAACCCCTTTCAGTTCAATGACATTCTCCTGTTCCATTTCCATCCTTTTTCCGCCCTCAAAGTTAGCAAATCTTTTGGAATGCGCCGGCCGGCGCCATTATTTTTTCCGCCGGCGCCAGGGTTGTAAAATAAATCGGCACACAATGGCAATTATTTTATGCGGGGAAACGTTTTTATAGTACATTTGTATCTCCAATCAGGGGGTGACCGGTTTTGACAGCGGGTAGAGTCTGATTGTAAGCACGCCGAGCCTTGTGCGCGACGCTCGTTAAAGTGAACGCTCAACAACAAATGGCAATAATAGCTATGCACTCGCTGCATAATTTTACCACGTAAAATTATCTTAATCCCCGGGCCCCAGGCGGTCCGGCGACGAGTACCCCGCCCAGCCACCCTCCCTTTGTGGCGAAGCGTACGGGGTATCATCAATGAAGGGATAGCGACGGAGGATGCCTGTGCTCCGGGGCGAAAACAAGCAGGCTGGGGTTCGCGTTAGGCTGCCGCCTGCCGGGCGCGAACAGAAGGATCAAACGGTCGGCTAAGCGTGTAGAAAGCTCTTGGGTTCCTTGTTTGGACGAGGGTTCGACTCCCTCCACCTCCACAACCGGAAACAAACATTGTAGAAAATCCCCGCAATCGTAAGGAATTGCGGGGATTTTTTGTATTACGCTACTGTCTGTTTCAAAATCCGGATTATTAACAAGACCTGGATGAGCTTGACTTTCTACCATCTATACCCCGACAAAGACCGGCAATCCGGCATTCTCGCGGGCGTGATCAAACCCATACGGAAAATCATTGATACTAAATGACTTCCCTCTAATCTACTTCTTAAGGGCCAGCACCCGCATTATCTGCTCCACGGTTCGGGTGATGTTGCCACCGGCCGTCCCGGAGTGCATAGCTTCCTCTAGCGTGGCCGGTCCGGAAAGGATCGGGAAAACTGCGGCGAAACCCTGACGGTTTAGTGCGGCGCTCTCCTCCACAGCTCCGCCTATAGCGATCACCGGCACTCTGTGGTGGGCGGCGGCATCCAGCACCCCTCGTGGTGCTTTTCCCATCGCAGTTTGTGAATCGAGCCTGCCTTCACCCGTGATGACCAGATCGGCACCATCGAGCATCGCCTCAAAGCCTGCGGCACATAATACCATGTCGATTCCCGATACCAACTCCGCTCCCAGCAAGGCAACCAAACCTCCGGCCGCCCCTCCGGCCGCTCCCGCGCCCTGTATTAAATCTATTCCGGCCCCGTTATGACCGGCGACAACCTCCGCAAAATTCTTCAAACCGTGGTCGAGTGCCTCCACCATCCGAGGATCAGCACCCTTTTGCGGCGCGAATATGTAAGCTGCTCCATCCCGTCCGGAAAAAGGGTTCCTGACGTCGCATGCCACAGTAAAAGCCGATTCCCGCACCCCAGCGGCCAATGCCGTGTCGTCAATCCGTGCTATCCGTCCGAGCATCTTACCGCCTTGGCCCAACTCCGCTCCCGAAGCATCGAAGAAGCGGAATCCCAGTGCCTGCAACAACCCGGTCCCGGCATCGTTGGTAGCGCTGCCGCCCAGGGTCACCAAAAAATTGCGACACCCGCGAGAGAGGGCATCCGCGATAAGCTGTCCCGTGCCGTAAGTCGTCGTCTCCATCGGATTTCTCTCACTGTCGCCAAGTCGCGTAAGACCGCTGGCTGAGGCCAGTTCGACGACGGCCGTACGACCTGAGTCGGTAATTAAATAACGGGCCTCCACTATGCGCATCAATGGGTCGGCAACCCTGGCAGAGATCAATTCGCCACCCATTGTGGCATGCAATGCCTCTACGGTACCTTCGCCGCCGTCGGCAACGTGCAATCCCACTATCTCGCAGCAGGGAAACACCTCGCGTACGCCGCGTTCGACACTGCGGGCCACTTCGCCCGAAGAAAGCGAACCCTTGAATGAATCGGCAGCTATGACCACTTTACGTATGTTCATCGCCGTTGCTCTTTTTTATCCTCAGTTTGCTGTTTGATCTGTTCCTTCGACGGGAACATATTTTTCCATACGGCAGTAGTCTCCGAACGGACGAAACCCCACCGCAGGATCACACCTAAAAGGAACATTATTATAAGTATTACCATCCACTTTACAGAAGGCGGCTGGCTACGGAACCATTTGATCATAGACAATAATTTTAAACAAGCTCTATGCGAGCAGCACCAGACTCACGGCCATCACGGCCATACCGGCGATAAGTCCTGTTATTGCCACATGATGTTCACCATACTCCTGCGCCGCGGGCAACAACTCGTCGAGTGAGATGAACACCATGATTCCCGCCACCGCCGCAAACACGCATCCCAACAACACCGGCGACATGAACGGCAGCAACACCAGGTAAGCCGCCACAGCCCCCACCGGCTCGGCCAATCCCGACAGGAACGACAACCAGAATGCCTTACGGCGGCTCTTGGTGGCAAAATATATCGGCACCGACACGGCAATCCCTTCCGGGATATTATGTATAGCCACCGCTATGGCTATCGGGATCCCTATCGAAGGCGAACCCGCCGCCGCCATAAATGTGGCTATCCCCTCCGGAAAGTTGTGCACCGCCACCGCCAGGGCCGTGAACACTCCCATGCGTCCCAGATCGCGTGCCGGGCGCCTCTTGTGTCCACCCAACTCCTCCAGCCGCCGCATTTCATGGGGATTCTCACCCGAGGGCACCAGTCTGTCGATAACCGCCGCGATCAATATACCCCCGAAGAATGATAATGTGGCCACCAGGTTACCTGTTTTAGCACCCATTATCCCGGCAAGGTCAGCCCTGGAAGCGGCCAATATCTCCACAAACGAGATATAGATCATCACACCGGCCGAAAGTCCCAACGAAAACGAAAGAAATTTTTTGTTGGTATGCCTCGCCACCAGGGCTATGGCACTGCCTATACCCGTGGAAAGGCCCGCGAACAGGGTCAGCAGCAAAGCATACAATATGTTCGATTCGGGCACGGCGTCAATTTGTCTTAAAAGGCATCTTCACTGCGGCCAACTCCTCGTTGGCACGCTCTATCTTCGCAGCCATACGGGCTTTGAAGGCCAGCATCTTTTCACGTATGGCACCGTCGCCTACCGACAATATCTGCGTGGCCAGTATCGCGGCGTTCTGCGCTCCGTCCAACGCCACCGTAGCCACCGGTATCCCGGCAGGCATCTGCAGGATCGACAGTATGCTGTCCCAGCCGTCGATAGAATTCGACGATTTGACCGGCACTCCTATCACAGGAAGCGGAGTGAACGCCGCGACCACTCCCGGCAGGTGTGCTGCGCCACCGGCACCGGCAATGATCACTTCTATACCCCGCAGGTGTGCCTCACGTGCAAAGGCCGCCACTTTTTCGGGCACGCGGTGCGCCGAAAGAGCGTGTATTTCGTAGGGGATCTCCATCTCGTCGAGGAACTTGGCCGCACCATCCATAATCTTCAGGTCGGAAATGCTGCCCATAATTATCGAAACTTTAGGGGTCATTTTTATTAAAATTAGAAACAAAACCATTAACTTCGCAAAGTTAATATAAAACCACGGAAATAAAATTTCTTACGCGCGCAACTGTCACGAGCTACGGGAGTCCACGAAAGAAGCCAATACTAATCTAACAGCCATGAAATGAAACTGGTTAAGCTGCACGACAAAACATTCGAGATATCGATACCCAACGAGAAACTCGAAACGGCCATATCCGACGTAGCGACCCGGATAAACTGCGATTATCGCGACAAGGAGACACCGCTTTTTCTGTGTATTCTCAACGGAGCATTCATGTTCGCCGCCGAACTGTTGCAGAACATCGACTTCGATTGCGAGGTGTCGTTCGTGAAACTGGCCTCATATTCCGGGACGTGTTCCACGGGCTGCGTACAGGAGTTGATAGGCATCAACGGCGATATTTCGGGAAGGCACATAATAATTGTCGAGGATATTGTCGATACGGGTGAGAGCCTCGACTATCTTGTAAACCTACTCAAATCGCACTCCCCGGCGAGTGTGGAGATCGCCACCATGCTGCTCAAGCCGGCTTCTTACAAAAAAGATATTCCGGTAAGGTACTGCGGAATGGTCATTCCCAACGATTTTATTGTGGGATTCGGGTTGGATTACGACCAGTTGGGCCGCAATCTGAGGGATATTTACAAGGTAGTGGATGAATAGCGAAGCATTCAACGGCGGGCGCAGGTTGCCGTTGGTAGAGGATTTCTACACCATACAGGGCGAAGGGTTCCACACAGGAAAACCGGCCTACTTTATCCGTCTGGGCGGATGCGATGTGGGTTGCCGGTGGTGCGACGCCAAGTTCACATGGAATCCGGCGATGTTTCCTCCGGTGGAGGTGGATCCCATCGTGGAGCGGGCGGCGTCTTACGCGGCGCAGGCTATTGTGATCACCGGGGGCGAGCCTTTAATCTACCCGTTGGACTACCTGACGTCGAGACTGCGGGAGCGCGGACTGGATATTTTCCTCGAAACGTCGGGTTCGCACCCAATGAGCGGCAGCTTCGACTGGATATGCCTCTCTCCCAAACGGCAACAACCGCCGCTGGAAGGGATATTTCCTATGGCTCACGAGCTGAAAATTATAGTTGAGAGTGGCGCCGACCTGGAGTGGGCCGAGCAATGCGCACGTAAAGTAACGCCGCAATGCATGCTTTTCCTGCAACCCGAATGGAGCCGCTACGAAGAGTTGGTGCCCGGGATAGTTGAATATGTGAAAGCAAACCCGCACTGGAACATCTCGTTACAAACACATAAATTTATGCACATCCCGTAGGACGGCACAGGCGGCAGGTGTGCATGTAACCTACTACCGGCCAACAGATCCATGTCTCAGGCATTACAGTATAGCAAAGCGGACAGGCTATGAACCTTATAAAATTCATACTCGACAACAGGCTGTGGTTGATCACCACCGCCGGGTTCGTGCTGCTTATCGTTTTCTTCGACCGCAACAACTTTCTGGAACGTGCGCGGGTCAAGGCGCAAATACGCCAAACGGAGCAGCAGCGCGATTACTATCTTGGGCAGATCGCTGCCGACAGTATATTGATCGAGCGGCTGAAAGACGACTCTTTCCTCGAACAATACGCCCGCGAACATTACCTTATGAGCCGTGAAGGTGAACGGGTTTACGTGATCCGGTAGCTTCCGGCAGCGTGTGCGGTTCCATATCAGAACCGGGCGGACGGCACAAACGGGCGGACAACCGGGCCACATATTTTTGCAAATAAATTTCCAATGACAATAACCATACGGCAGGAGAATTCCTGTGACCATATCGAAGTGGAACGACTGATCGAAGAGGCCTTCGCCCCCGAAGAACACAGTGACCACACTGAACATCTTTTGGTGGGCAGGCTTCGCAATGCCGGGGGATTTGTCCCGGAACTTTCGCTCGTGGCATGTAGCGGCAATGAAATAGTCGGGCATATACTGCTGACACCCATAACTATCGGCAAAGGGAACCATCCTTCGCTGGCTCTTGCACCATTGTCAGTTCACACAGGCTTGCAAAAGCGGGGTATAGGCGGGATGCTGATACGCGCAGCACACGACAAGGCCCGCGAATCGGGATACGAAAGCGTCGTGGTGTTGGGGCACAAGGAGTATTATCCCCGTTTCGGCTACAAACCTTTGTCGGGATACGGTATCAGGTTGCCGTTCGATGTCCCGGAGGAATATTGCATGGCAGTGGAATTTCGCCAGGGTGCCCTAAACGGTGTTTCGGGCATGGTCAGCTACCCTCCGGAGTTTGCCTGAGAGCCCTTTACGACAGCGAAAGAAGAATCATTATGCGGCAGCCTGACATTACATGCTGCCCAGACCCGCAGGATCGGTCGCTCACCCCGCCACTGAGCATTCGAACCCCGCAGCACGCACCTGACCGGCGATCAGGTTCAATTCATCGAGCGTTACTTTCTGCAACGTATCGACAGGAGTCGCCCGGTCGATGGTATATATCATAACTCTTTCGGGGCGGATCTCATTAAGCAGCGTAAGCCATGCCGACACTTCCCGTGCAGTAGTGTTATCGACCTGATGGCCGAGGTACTGCCCGCGCAGGAACATGGTCTGTATCACAAGCCTGCCTTTGAACAGTTTCATGTTCTCCACCGTCCGGGCAACGGAATAGCCCGGTACCGGGTTGCATATCTGCCGCACCGTCTCATCGAAAGCCGAATCGAGTTTCAGGATATTGTTGTCGACCTTCATCAATGCGCGACGGACGCTTTCGCGGCCTATCATCGTGGCATTGCTCAGCACCGACACCTTCGTGGCCGGACATATCGCATCGCGCAGGGCGATAACGTCGTCTATAATCTCCTCGAACTGCGGGTGCATCGTAGGTTCGCCATTCCCGGCAAAAGTTATAACATCGGGAGGTGTTCCGGCGGCAGACATCTCGCACAACTTGGCTTCCAGCAACCTGCAGACATCTTCACGCCGGTTGAAGCGCGGCGCGGTGCCCGCACCGTCCCTCCATCCGCACTCGCAATATATGCATTCGAAGTTACACAACTTGCTATCCTGCGGCAACAAATTGATACCCAGTGACAATCCGAGGCGGCGGCTGTGTATGGGCCCAAAGATAATATCAGAAAACAACATAGGTGAAAGTATATCTACATCTAAGAAACTGTTAAAAATATTACCGAAATTATTTTTAAACAGTTTCTTAGATCCAATTACAATCTTTACACCGGAATACGATGCCGCATGGCGCCGGCCCGGTCATTTTTCTCCGGCGCTTTTATCTATGGCATTACAGCACTCCTGAGCAAAACATAGTGACAGCCCTCAGATGTCGTTAACATATCCTAAATCGGCAGGGTCATACTGAACCCGAAAACCCACTTTTTCGTATCCGAAGGGCGGTACAACGACAGCCCGATAACATTGGTTCCGCTTGCCGGCACACGCAGTAGATTCACATCCAGATTCAGGTTCATGCCATAAGAGTACACATCGACCCACGGCGGAGCATGCCCGCTGAATCCTCCTCCGGTCGCCACCGCGGGGAAAGGCCGGTAAGTGGCGTAATCGAATCCCAGATTCAACCTCAGACGTTTGAAATATATGATAGATGTTATGCCGCCGTCGGGGCACCATAACGGCAACTGGTAATTCACGGACGAAGCGTAATAATGGTTCGGCGCAACATTGAAGTCGGCCCCGCGCGGATAGAGTTCCTTTTGCTGGAAATGGAAATAGTTTACCGTCTGATGTTGTGCCGAAGCCCTTACCGACAGGCTGTGGTGACGTCCCAGACCGGGGAAATATCCGCCCGCCTGCACGCTCTCTATGCGCCCGAAATCGCCGCTCAATGGATTGCCCGTAATGCTGCCCCGTATGTAATACCCCAAAGCGGGCAGGAAATCGCGTTTACCCAAACGTGACATGTCTGAGAAATAGAGCGAAGCATACAACTTATTTACCTTGCCTTTTTCCAGTTTCTCAGTTACAGGATTCAACACCAGGGCATTTGTATGCTGAAAATCGACCCTCGGCACCATGTATCGCACACGGCTACCCGACGACAACAACAATGGCAGGTACACTCCCCCCATTATATTGAATTTAGGATCGAGGTTCGGGGCAGCGGGCCACGCGGTAGGGGCTACGGCATAGTAAGCCTGCTGCTTACCCGGTCCCAGGACGGCTTCCAGTTCGAATTTCGGGGCCAGGCCCATATACGAGAACTCGATGCTTCCTTTCGACCCCTGATCGGTCCAGGCATAGGTGAGTGTGGTCAGTGAAGTGTTGAGGACATCCTGAGATATTACGGTAGCCCCCAGATTGACATTAACCCTCTCTTCCTGAAGGATGTTTTCCGGATCGAACGCCACAGGAGCCCAACTGTGCACATTGAACATATGCGGCACGCGCCGGTAACGCTTTTTCTCAGGCAGGGGCGGGGCGTTGACCACCATGGAGTCTATATTGAAGTCGAGGTCCCAATGTTTGCGCGGGGGATTGACCACATTTTCAGGCATCGTACTATACTCCACCTCCTCCATCCTCCCTTCATCGACCGCCTGGGTCGACACCATGTAGCCATTTTTCGTATATGTCGTAAGCGCCACACGCCTTCCCCCGGCAAACGGCGCCGGGGCAAACGACCCGTAGGTCGACGTGGTGATTCGGGACTCCTTATCCGTGGCGATATCCAACATGTGAGCCTCGTCGCGTCCCGAAGCTATCGAATTGAAATACAGCCTGCCGCCACCGGCCGACAGGTTATAGATCGACACCCGCGAAGGATCTTTCACCATCTCCAGGCCATTGTCGCCGACCCGCCCGATCCACATACCCGAGTCGTCGAGACCTATAATATACAACGACCGCGACACCTCGTCCCAAGCCATGCCGTGTACCGATATCCATAGCGGCAACTCCATACGCAACGTGTTACCTGGAAGATCGAGTCTCACCGTGAAATGCCCGTCGTAGTTATACTCCGCCAGGGCCATCCCTCCGCCCGCAAGAGGTGTAGGATAGAGCACCCGCCGCTGCGAACGGTCTATGCCGCGGCGTCCCGTTTTCAGGTCGTACCAGCACAGGGTCGAGTTCACGCGTTGCTCCCAGACGGGGTCCTGCCGGTATTCCGTCCAGTACACCCTGCCCCCTCCCACCGAAGGGCGGGTACTTACAGCACCCGTACGGCAAAGCAGACGTTCGCTGCCGGTGCGCGTGTCTATCTCAACCAGCCGCGTAGGTTTATCCATGTCGCTTTTCATAGCCACAACGGTATTGGCATCGACCGGCAGCGGATTTTTATACTCCGTAAAACTGGAGACTGGCGTCGTTATCACACCGGCGCTATTTTCAAGCCGGGGCTGCGACCTCCAGAAACCGCGCAGATCGGCAAGCGTCTCGCGCGAAAGGCGGTTGACCGACGTGTGGTAATATTTACCCAGCGATATCTTCGTCGTCAGTATCAGAAACGGGTACGACGACCCGAAGCGTGCCACCTTGTCCCAGACGTTCTCCCCGTATTTGGTATAGGCCCACGACACGACCTGGTACCCGATATGGTAATGGTCGGGGATATTGTCCCTGTACGAACCGCAGAACCACTTGTCCAGTGCAAAATCGGTGCTGTCTTCGAGGGCATAAGCCCGGTAGTCGATAGTAAACGACGGTTGCAGTCCGCGTCCGAACGACGAAAGTTCCGTTTCGGCCATCACCGCGTCGCCCTCCATCATCCACAAAGGCAGCAGCGCCCCCCCTATGAGCGACCCCTGCTCTCCGAGCACATAACTGAGGCCTTTGATAAACCCCCGGTTTACATTGTTGAACTGGACACTATGCCGGGATTCGTGTGTGGTAAGTTGCTTGAGCCACGGTTCGGCATGGGGCTCCATATCGGGCGCCACCATCAACTCCATCCGTTTCGGAGCCAGCATAACCAAGCCGTTAGAGGCAAAATTATGTGTCGACAACACCACTGGCATATTCATCGGGGGATGGCGGAAGCCGTACCCTATCAACGGCCTCACCGAATCGAGATACATCTTCACACGGGCTGCGTTATATTCGTAGCCTTGCGGAAAAATTATCCTGCCGCCCTGGGTTTTGACCTGCATCCACCGTATCGAAGCCGGAGCCTGTCCCTGGGTGTAATATTGTGCACGCACGCTTCCGGCCCCCATCAGGACCGACATAATAATCACAATAACCTTTTTTGTTGCGTTCATCCGGAGCAGGTTCACATTACAGGCAAACTACCCGTAGCTACACTATATCACTGACTATCCTCAGAATATTCTCGGTACGCGACGTGATCTTCACACTGTCGTCTATGCGAAGCCCTACCACCCAAACGATCTGCCCCGCGCTTTCTACGACAAACTGGCGTTTCTTTTCGGCCACCGATATTTTCTGGTCTATAAGCAGGTCGCTGACCTTCTTATGTCCCGTCATGCCTATCGGGGTGAAACTGTCGCCCTCTTTCCAGCGCCGCAGCATCAACGGGAACGAGAGTTTATCCATATCCAGCAAGGCTACATTGGGCGGCACAGTGGTGGTTTCGAGGTCGTCAATGCTCAACTCGTCGAAAAACAGGATCTTATTCCCGCAATACGCTTTGTGCTTACCCTTTGGGACCACAACTTCACACATGTCGTCGTCGCCTATCGGCGTTACTATTATCCTGCCTCGGTCTATCCACGCCACTTTGTCTTTGGAATAAAACCGTTTGCCAGACTGGTGTTTGTGCAACGTCTGGCACAGCGAATCTATGACATAGCCCTTGAATCCGTCCATTTTCATCAACTCATAGATCACATAACCTATCGGGTATTCAGGATCTATCTTTGAGGGGTCGATGACGTATTCGTCGCCGTTGCGCTCCACTATTTCGTTGCGCATGCGTTCTATACTGCGGTTGATGAACAGCTGCGCCTCGGTCAGGCGGTGGATGTTCGACGACATGAGTTCGGTAAACCGCGGGTTTATCTCCCGGATGCGTGGGATCAAACCGAGGCGTATCTTGTTGCGCAGATATTTGGTCGATCTGTTCGACGAGTCCTCACGAAACTGCACATGATGCTGATGCGCGTAGTCGACTATCTCCTTGCGGGTACAAAACAACAGCGGCCGTATTATACGCCCGTTGGTAACCCCAATGCCGGTTAAACCGCGTAACCCCGTACCACGGAAAAGGTTGATAAAAAAAGTCTCCACCGAGTCGTCGGCATGATGGGCTATGGCTATCACCGTGTAGCCGTATTGTACGCACAACGAGTCGAACCACGCGTAACGCAACCTGCGGGCCGCCATCTGCACCGATTCCCCAGTGCGGTCCATTTCTTCCCTGGTGTCGAAGCGGATATTGTAGTAAGGCATGCCGAGCCTTTTAGCCTCCTTCTCCACCATCAGTTCATCCTCTTCGGCCTCCTCCCCGCGCAACTGGAAGTTGCAGTGTGCGACCCCGACATCGTAATGCAAAGTAGAGAACAACGACAGCATCACCATCGAGTCAACACCGCCGCTAACGGCCAGAAGCACACGGTCTGCGTGCTCCACAAGCGAAAGTTCGCCGATATGGCCCAGGAACTTATCCCTTAACGAACCTGCGGAATTCATAGTTTCATATCTATTACAGAACTATTCCTTTGCATGCATCAATCTCATCGAGTGCGAACCGAGTTCCACCAACCCCGCCTTGAGAAGATATCCGGCAGCGCGCTTGAACATCTTCTTGCTCATGCGCGTCAGACGGCCAACCTCCGTGGGATCGCTGTCGTCGCCAAGCGGCAATTCTCCATTATTGAACTTCAAGAGTTCAAGCAGCGTGTCTGCCGCCCGCTTTACACCGTCGTAGCCCTCCTGTGACAGCGATACGTCGATCCGGCTATCGTCCGTGATACGGTTGACGAATCCTTTCAGCCTGTCGCCTACGGCAACCGGACGGAATATCTGGTTATTATAGATCATACCCCAATGGCGGTCGTTGATAATGACACGAAAACCCAGAGGCGTTTGTTGCGCCACAAGAATCGCGACCGGTTCTTTCACCGACACCGTGATATTTTCGTTCGTGATAAATCCTCCGAGCCGCGACGTAGCCACAGCACGGCCCGTAACATTGTCGCGATAAATATAGACGACATAGCTCTTGCCCCCCTCCATCAACCCGGTCTGGTTACGGTTAGGGATGAACAAATGCTTTCCTGTGAGGCCCCAGTCCAGGAAAGCCCCATGTATATTCTTGTCTACTATTTTCAGGTACGCCGCCTCGCCGACCCGGGCCAGAGACCGTTCCGTTGTTGCCACGAGACGGTTCTCGGAATCGTGGTACACGAAAACCTCTTTCTCGTCGCCCACCTTGTCCGACAACGACACGTAACGGTTGGGAAGAAGGACCTCTTCGCCGTCTTCGTTCGTAAGGTAAAGACCGTGGCCGGTTATCCGCGCCACGGTAAGCGTATGATATATGCCTGCTTCCAATGGGATGATTATAAAACTTCAGCAAAGATAAACATTTTCTTCCGGGCTGCAATCATATAGATACCGCCATGTGCCTCGATTCCCGCGAAAAATAGCGATAGAATAATCCATCAGCATTCTAACATACTGTCAAACATGTTTTAAAACATATCCGGCCCGGGATCATCCCGGAGCGTGTTTAAGGAACATACTGATTATTACCGAATCGGGCTCTACTGTATCCCGTAACTCGCTGCTCCTATACCGCCGTAAACGGCGCTGATTATACCTATCGTAATCGTGGCGACGGTGCAAACGATCAGGCTCAGCCGTATGTAAGGATCTGTATTAACAACACCTACGGGGTAGTCGCCCGCCGGGTTTATAAACATGGCCTTAATGATCAACAGGTAATAATAGAGCGATATCACGGTGTTGAGCAATGCGATCAGAACCAGCAGATATTCCCCACGCGAAGCTGCCGCGGCAAAAATAAAATATTTGCTGAAAAAACCGGCCAGCGGAGGTATTCCTGCCAGCGAGAACAGAGCTACGGTCATCACCAATGCCAGGCGCGGATTGAGCTTACGCAACCCGTTATATGCTGCGATGTCGGTTCGTCCAGAACGGTGCTCCACAGCAGCTATAACGCCGAAAACGGCCATGTTCGAGAAAAGATAGACAAGGATATAATAGACCGTAGCGGTCATCCCCTGGGCAGTGCCTGCAATAACGCCGAGCAATATGTATCCCGCCTGTGATATAGAGGAGTATGCAAAGAACCGTTTAATATCCGTCTGTCTCAAAGCGAAAAGGTTGCCGACAGTGATCGTTACCACCGATAGTCCCCAAACTATAGGATGCCACACTTGTTCCATACTACCGAATACGCGGTAGAGCGTAAACAACAGGGCAAAACAGGCGGCCCCTTTCGACACTACCGACAGGAATGCAGTTACTCCGGTCGGGGCTCCCTCATAGACATCGGCTGTCCATTGGTGGAACGGCACTATGGATATCTTGAAAGCCAACCCTGCGAAGAAAAACACGAATCCCAGCACCGTCATCCCGTTTACCGTCATATTGGCTGCCATATTGTCGAAATACATAGATCCCATCGCCCCGTAGAGGTACGACAATCCGAACATCATGATTCCCGACGACAGGGCCGAGATAAGGATGTATTTCGCCCCGGCTTCAGCCGACCTCTCGCGATACTTCTTATACGCTACCATACACGCCAGCGGCAGCGAAGCGGTTTCGATACCTATATACAGCATCATGAAGTTACCGGCGCTGACCATGATATACATTCCAAAGAGCGTGGCCAGTGTGAGTGCATAGAACTCCCCCTCTCGTATCTTCATCTCCCCCGTGCGCAACCATTGTCCCGACTGCATGAACACCAGCAGGGTTCCCACATTGAGTATGCCCTTCATCATCGCCGTCATGTCGCTGCTGAGGTACATCCCGCCGAAAGCCTCTCCGCGGCCTCCGGGAAGGAAACCGCATACCGTAACGACGGCGAACAACACGCAGGCCACCGGACGGAACCACTCACGGGCACGGTCCGAAGCGAATATATCATATACGAGCAATATCACGAACACAGCCATCAACAGACCCTCGTCGCGTAACATCAGAAAATTGCCGAAATCCATATCTTATCTCTAAGTGATTGATAATAATTAATGGTACATTTTTTCGAGACGTTTACGGAGCAGATTTTTCGGCGGCAAGCGCAGGTTTGCCGGTGGCAAATCGAGCAGTGACGATGGAAAAGATGACCGAAAAAGACCGAATAAAATGTATCATTAATTGTTTGAAATTACTTATAACAGGTTCTTGATCACCGGCTCCAGGCCGCCGCTTATCATATCGGAAACAGCCGAAGGCCAAACACCTATCGCCACGATGCAGGCTATAAGCCCCACGGCCGAAACTTTTTCGTACCACGTCGCGTCGCCCAGCCCCAGATGACGGTCGTCGACCACCGGCCCGTAGAGTATCTTCCCCACAGTCCGCAGGATATACACCGCCGTAACCACTATCGAGGTGGCCGCGACGATGGTAAGCACACGGTGGAAAAGATCGGGATGGGCGAACGACCCGACAAAAACGGTCATCTCGGCCACAAAGCCGCTCAACCCCGGCAGACCCAGCGAAGCGAGACCCGCCACGACGTAACATACCGACGCGAAAGGCATAATACGCATCAAACCGCCCATCTCGCGTATGTCGCGTGTGTGCGTCCGCCCGTAGATCAATCCGATGAGGGCGAAAAACAGCGCCGTCATAAGCCCGTGTGAAAGCATCTGCAACACTGCCCCGCGCATCGCCGTCTCGTTGAGCATCAGTATTGCGAACAGCACCAGTCCGCAATGGCTCACCGACGAATAGGCGTTGATATACTTAAGGTCGGTCTGCACCACCGCCCCGTAAGCCCCGTACACAACGCTTATTCCGGTGCAAATCAAGAATATCCACGAAAGTTCGTGTGCCGCCTCGGGCATTAGCCATATCGCAACCCGGAAGCAACCGTAGCCACCGAGTTTCATAAGCACCCCCGCATGCAGCATCGACACCGCAGTGGGAGCCGAAGCATGGCCGTCTGGCGACCACGTGTGGAACGGGAACAGGGCCCCCAGCACTCCGAACCCTACGAAAACCAGCGGGAATATCCAGTACTGATGCATCAAAGGAATGGCATGTCCTGCTGCGAGCTGCACTATGTTCATCGTCTGCGCTCCAGAAGTAAAGTAAATGCCCAGTATCCCGGTCAACAACAGCGCCGACCCTCCCATCAGCATCAGGGTCAGCTTCATGGCTGCATATTCCTTACGGCCCGTACCCCATACCCCTATCAGCAGGTACATCGGTATCAGCGCCACTTCGTAAAACATGAACATAGTGAACATGTCGACCGATATGAAAAAACCGAACACCCCGACGGCCAGCAGGCAATACCACAAAAAGTATTCGCGCGGCATATGCCACGAACTGAACACCCCGGTGAATACCACCACGGCCGACAGCGCTATCATAAGCACCGAGATACCGTCGACCCCCAGGGCATAATGTATGTTCAATGGCGCATACCAAACCACGTCGGCGGCAAACAGCATTCCCGTAGCCCCTGCGGCTCTCTCGCCCACGAACAACACTACAAGCACCGCCGTGAGGGCAAGCAGCAACGAAGCCCCGCCCACCATGACAGTGCGCACCTGATTGATGTTGCGGCATAAGAAAAGCACCAGCAACATAACCAGCGGAACCAAAACAAATAACGATAATATACTCATAATCCGATCATTCTATAAAAACAATGCCCAAAGAGTAATTACGAGCGTCCCCAGCACGAATACCCAGGCATAAAACTGAACCCTGCCCGACTGGAGTCCCCGGATGGCGAACGACGCACGCTGCGTAACCCAGCCCATGCCGTTCATCGCCCCGTCGACCACATGGCGGTCGAACCACGCCACGGGAGTCGACACACCCCGGAATATTACCCTGCGGGTGACGAACATCCACACCTCGTCGAGCCAGAATTTATTCAGCGACGCCCTGTAAAGCCACCCCATCCGCCGGGCTAACAGCTCCGGACGGCCGTTTTCAGTTTTGTAAAGATATGTGGCAGCAGCTATGCCGGCCAGTGCGACAGCTATCCCGGCCGCCGCGATACCCCACTCGATATGGGTTCCCAGTGGCTGAAGGTCGCTGCTCACGAACTGCGAAAAGGGAATAAATCCAGTCACGCATGTCAGCACGGCCAGCACCACCAACGGGATGCGCATTGCAGGTCCCGACTCGTGGGGGCGATGCTCATACTGCGCGTCGCGGCCCCAGAATATATTGTAATACAAGCGGAACATATAGAATGCCGTCAGTCCGGCCGTGATCCAAAGCGCGCAGAACAACACCACGTCGTGGTGGAAAGCGGCCGCAAGTATCTCGTCCTTGCTGAAAAAACCCGAGAAAGGAGGGATGCCGGCAATCGAAAGGCAAGCGATCAAAAATGTTATATGCGTAACAGGCATATACTTGCGCAATCCTCCCATGCGCCCCATCTCATTGCTGTGCACGGCGTGGATCACCGATCCCGCGCCCAGGAACAGCAGCGCCTTGAAGAAGGCGTGGGTAAAGAGGTGGAACTGCGAAGCCATATACCCCAACCCATCATGCCCGCCATATCCCGACACTCCGAGGGCCGTGATCATATACGCTATCTGCGATATGGTCGAAAATGCCAGCACGCGTTTTATATCGGTTTGGGTGATGGCCACAACCGCGGCGAACAACGCGGTGAAAGCCCCCACATAACCTATCATCCCCAACACGTCGGGCGCAGCGAAAACATAAGCCGGGAAAAGGCGCGCCACCAGGTATACCCCGGCCACGACCATCGTCGCGGCATGTATCAGCGCCGAAACAGGCGTAGGACCTTCCATCGCATCGGGTAGCCATATGTGCAACGGGAACATCGCCGATTTGCCAGCCCCACCTATAAAGATCAAAGCCAAAGCCCACGACGCCACCGACAGTCCCATGAACGAGGCGCCCGCCGTAGACGCGGCGACGAGCGCACCTCCGTCGGCGGTCAACTTCAACAGGTCGAAAGTGCCGGTGTAATACGACATGACAAGTATCCCGATAAGGAAAAACAGGTCGGCAAACCGCGTGACTATGAATGCTTTCTTCGAGGCCGCCACAGCCGACGGCTTGGTATAGTAGAACCCTATGAGCAGGTAGGAAGACACGCCGACCAGCTCCCAGAAGATATACATCTGGAAAATGTTCGTGGCCACCACCAGTCCAAGCATCGAGAACGAGAACAGCGACAGGAAGGCGTAGTAACGCTGGAATCCGCGCTCGCCGGACATATACCCCAGCGAATAGATGTGCACCATAAGCGACACTGTCGTGATAACCACCAGCATCATCACCGATATCGGGTCCAGCAGTACTCCGAGCTCTATCTTCAGCGTATCGGTGAAGCTCAACCACTCGATCCCGCCGGACAACGGCTGACGCACATCGCCCGAGAAGTAGACAAATGCCGTGATGTATGACAGCAGGGCGCACACCGCCATCCCCACGCTCCCCACCGCCCCTGCGACGGCAGGCCGCACAAGATGCCCCGCAAGCCCCAGGATGAGGAACACGGCGAGCGGAATTAATAAAATGAAAAGTGTATATTCCATCTCCCTATCTAATATTTCATTTTATCGATGTGCCGCACGTCGATGTTATCCACAATGCGGTAGATATTTATAATAATGGCTATCGCTACGGCAGTTTCTGCCGCCGAAATAGCAATGCCGAACAGACTGAAGAACATCCCCTCCATCTCCCCGGGATAGAGGTAGCGGTTGAATACGCTGAAGTTGATCTCAACGGAGTTGAGGATCAGCTCTATCGAGATCAATATTGCGAGAAGGTTCTTACGGGTCAAAAATCCGTAGATGCCCGCGAAAAACATCACCGAGCTCACGATCAGGTAGTGCTCCATAGGTATTATCATAGCCTTGTTTTTTACCGGATTATCGTTTGCGTGCGATTAATATGCCGCCTATGATACACGACAACAGAAGGACGCTGAGCACCTCGAACGGCAACAGGTACTGGTATTTGCCCGTACCCATCAACGCCGTCCCTATGGCCTTCATGTTTATCTCATGGTCGCCCGCCACCGTGGAAGGATCGCCGTACAGGAACTTATGCTTGACCGTAACCACCGAAGTGATAACGATTCCGGCAGCTATGGTGACAATCGCGGCTATTGCCCGTCGCCTGTCTTGCGGTTCGGTGCGGTCGCCGCGGGCGCTGGTGAGCAATATCGCGAATATAAACAGAATGAGGATACCTCCGGCGTATACCGACAACTGTACCGCAGCGAGAAAGTGGTAGTTCAACAACAGGTAGAGCCCCGCCGTGCTTATCAGTACGATAAGCAGGTAGGTCGCGGCGCGCAGCATGCGGCGCGAGGTCACGGCCAGCACCGACGCCACGACGATAAGCGTCGCAAGGACATAAAATGTGATCAGGCTTCCCATGGCAGCATCAGTTTTTCGGCGCGAGCGACGAACCCTCGCGGTTGAGTTGTTTGACCAGTTTTTCGCGTGTGAAAAGCGAGTGTTCGAATGCGTTCGACCACTCTATGGCATCCTGCGGGCAGGTTTGGGTACACAAGGCGCAGAATATACAGCTTCCCAGGTCGTAGATATGCTTGTCAAGCACCTTTTTATCCTTACCGGTAGCCTCATCCGTCACCACCTTGCTTATCACGCTGATGGTCCCGTTTGGACAATTCATCATGCATATGCCGCAGGCCGTACACCGGTGATAGTTCCCGGCATCATGCGGCATGGTAAGCATCCCGCGGAATCGGTCGGCATACTGATGTTTCCCACGGTTCTCGGGATATTGCTCCGTCACCTTGGGCCGTATCATATTGAGCATCGTGATGTACATCCCCACAAGGAGGTGCCACAGCCCCAGGAAAATATCTTTTATATAATTCACCGCTTTCATAAGTAATGTGAAATAATTATTGTGCCATTAAGCAGAAAACAAAAAAAATAAAATCATTCAAAATGTGTCAATAATTATTGAACATTACGTTAATACCACTACCAACGACATCAACACAATATTTATAAGGCACAAAGGCATCAGTATCTTCCACTCCAGGCTCAATAACTGGTCGATCCTCAACCGCGGGAACGACCAGCGCACCCACAGGGCGATAAAGATACAGGCGAAGGTCTTACCGAAAAACCATACGAACGACGGGATGTAGTCCATCACGGCGTTGAACGACTCCCAGCCCGGGATGTGCAACGGCATCCATCCGCCGAGGAACATCGTGGAAGCAATGGCCGCGATGATGAACATGTTCATATATTCGGCCAGGTAGAAAAACCCGAACTGTATGCCCGAATACTCGGTGTGGTACCCCGCCGTGAGCTCCGACTCCGCCTCCGGAAGGTCGAACGGCCCGCGGTTGGTCTCGGCGTGGCCCGCTATGATGTAGGTAAAGAAAGCTATGACGGCGGGCACATGGCCCTGGAATATAAACCATGATTCGGACTGCCGTTCCACAATTTCCGACACCTGCATCGTCCCGGCCAGTATCACCACAGCCAGCAGCGACAGCCCGGCCGAAATTTCGTAGCTTATCAACTGCGCCCCGCTACGCATGGCCCCGATCATCGTGTATTTACTGTTCGACGACCATCCCGCCAGCAATATACCGACAACACCCAATGATGAAACCGCCAGCAGGTAAAACACCCCGATATTAAAATCGACGACATGCAGTCCTTTGGCGAAAGGCAGCGCCCCGAACGTGCATATCGATCCCACGATCACCATGAACGACGCCAGACGGAACAGAAAATGGTCAGCCCTGTCGAGACGTATCAACTCCTTGAGCAATATTTTTATCATATCGGCCACCGACTGCAACATGCCCCATTTGCCCACCCGGTTGGGCCCGATGCGGCATTGGAAGAAAGCGCAAACTTTCCTTTCCATCCATATCAGCACGAGCGCCAGCACCGCATAGGCGGCCAGCAACGCCAGCCCGATCAACACGAACTCGACCGCCAGCGTCCACCAATCGTTGAGCCACAGCCGCAATGTGCTGTCGATCCAACCTGTCATTTCAGAAAAACTATACATGAAGACCTATCTGTTTTTCATTTATTAATAGCACTTCCCCCTCATAAATCGCATCGGAGCCGACCCGGGCAAAAACAACTCCCGCCTCCGCCTAACGGTCGATACACGGTATGACATAGTCCAGCGACGCCCCCAGCATTATCAGGTCGGCCACCTTGGTGTCGACAGCTATCGCTTTGAGCGCCCCCACCAGGGTGAGCGACGGTGAACGGAACTTGATGCGGTACGGAGTTTTGTCCCCGTGGCTGGTGATATGCACAGCGAACTGCCCGCGGGCATTCTCCACCCGGCGGAAATATTCGCCCTCGGGCAGTCGTACGACCGCTTTGGTCTTGGCAGCATAAGCCCCCCCGGGAATATTATCGACCAACTGCTCTATTATACGCAGCGATTGCTCTATCTCGTCCAGCCTGATTATATAGCGGTCGAAGGTCATTCCGCCTTCACGCACTACCTCATCGAAGTCCACTTTACCATAGGCCGCATAAGGTTCTATCTTCCGGATATCGTTGTGCCAGCCCGAGGCGCGCCCCGTAGGGCCCGTAGCCCCCAACGAGATGGCTTTGGCCTTGTCGAGGTACCCGATATCCCTCATGCGCCCTCGAGCGATGGGGTTGTTAGTAAACAACAGGTGGTGTTCGCGCAGCATCTTGCGCATATAAGGCACAAACTCACGGACCCGGCGCTGGAAATCGGGATGTATATCCGACGCCACGCCCCCTATGACGTTGTAGTTGGCCATCAGGCGCCCACCGGCGGTCTCTTCGAATATGTCCATGATCTTCTCACGGTCGCGCATGCCGTAAACAAATGCCGTTATCGACCCCATATCCATACACATACACCCCCACCCCAGCAAATGGGAAGCAATACGAGTCAACTCGTCGAATATCGTGCGGACGTACTGCGCCCTCTCCGGCACCTCTATCTGCAACGCATCCTCGCAGCACAAACACACAGCATGGCGGTTCATCGTACCCGAAAGATAGTCCAAACGGTCGGTGAGGTGCAGAATCTGCGGATAGGTGTAGGCTTCGCACATCTTCTCTACCCCACGGTGTATATAGCCGAAAATAGGGTCTATCTTGCGTATGATCTCGCCATCGAGCGACACCCTCAGATGCAGCACCCCGTGCATAGCCGGATGTTGCGGGCCGAAGTTGACGATATATTCATCCCGGCTGAACAACTTGCGCACCGACTCCTCCCTGTCGCCCATCATCATCGACACCGAAGGCACGGTTTCCATGTCGGCTATACGCTCGTTATGCAGCGGGACGGGATTGATCGCCGGGTCGGTATCATAATCCTTGCGCAACGGATATCCATTCCAATCGGAGCGCAGGAAGATACGGCGCATATCGGGGTGGTTCACAAAAACTATCCCGAAGAAATCATGCGCCTCCCTCTCGTAAATGCCGGCCGAGTCCCACAAGTCGCTCACCGAAAAAAGTTCAGGCTTGCTGCGGTCCACCGCAGAGGTCTTCAGAGCAAGGCAATGGGCCGGATCGTCCGATTGCGACAGGTAGTAAACCACGCCCAGCGCATCGCCATAATCCATACCTACGATATCGACCAGGAAATCGTAGTGCAAATGGCGGAACAGGAACGATGCCGTCTTATGCAACTCCTCCCTAGGTACGGTGACCGTCAACCTGCCGCCCGTGTCGGAGACCTCGACGAAAGGGAATATCGAAAGGCTATTCTTTATCTTTTCCATTTTGCGGCGTCTCGTGTTTTTCGGGTAAGCGGAAAAAATCCTGCATCTTTATCTTGCGCGACAGTTGCATCATGCCGTACAGCACGGCGTCGGGCCGTGGCGGACAACCCGGAACATAAACATCGACGGGAATAATCTTGTCAACCCCCATCACCGTGTGGTAAGAACTCTTGAACGGTCCGCCGCTTATCGCACAACTGCCTATGGCCATTACATATTTCGGCTCGGCCATCTGCTCATAGAGCCTCAACAGCACCGGAGCCATCTTATGCACTATCGTGCCACACACAAATATCACATCGGCCTGGCGGGGGCTGTTACGCGTCACCTCCCAACCGAAACGGGCAAAGTCGGCCCTGGCCGCCCCTACACACATGAACTCTATGCCGCAACAACTCGTGGCGAACGTCAGCGGCCACACCGAATTCGAACGGCCCCAGTTTATAAAATCGTTGATCTTACCCACGAAAACACCCACGCCGCCACGCCGTAACTCCTCCACATACTGTTCGAGGTATTCATTGTCGTTGAAATCCCCGTAGCGCATGCCGGGTATTTTTATATCTTTTACTTCCATTTCAAAGCTCCTTTCTTCCACGCGTAAGCCAGTCCCA
>JAVBMJ010000017.1:0-3036 GCA_031552535.1 Rikenellaceae bacterium | reverse complement strand
TCAGGACTGGGTTCTACAAAAATCGAGGAGCATAGTGGCGCTATGTATTGAGAAACGGTTTAAGTTTGTCAATCTCGTTCTTTTACTCCCTCTGCCACGCTTTTTCGCGGTAAACAGCAGGAAAAGAACGAAAGAAATATTTTTAAACAGCTTCTTAGACAGACTCTAAATTTCCTATGAGATACGGTGAAAGCCGGGGCCAGAGAGACAACCTTGTCCGGAAGCTACGGCCGGGGCGCATCCCATATGGCGCATCCCATATTATGTAAGAAACTGTTTCTTAAAGAAATCCCAGTTCCAGCTTTCCCTCCTCCGATATCATATCCTTGTTCCAGGGCGGGTCGAACGTCAGCACGACATTTACCTCGCTTACTCCTTCTACTTTCGACACCTTGTCGTGGACCTCCTCCAGCAACATGTCGGCCATCGGACAGTTCGGAGCCGTCAGGGTCATGCGTATCGTCACACTGCCGCCCGGTTCCATATCCACCTCGTAGATCAGCCCCAGGTCGTAGATGTTGACCGGGATTTCGGGATCGAAGATGCCCTTTAGCACATCCACGATCTCTTTCTCCGTGCGTATAATATCCTCTGCTTTAGCCATCGTCATTCCATTTTAGCGGCAAATGCCAACGCATAGAGTTTCATCTGCTTTATCATAGCCACCAACCCGTTCGACCGTGTGGGCGAAAGATGCTCCCTGAGCCCTATACGGTCGATGAAATAGAGCTCCAGGCCGGCTATCTCACGCGGCGGGCGGCCGTTCAACACCCTGCACAGCAGGGCTATGATCCCCTTGGTGATTATGGCGTCCGAATCGGCGCTGTAATACACCTTGCCGTCGCGCAACTCGGCATCGACCCACACCCGGGACTGGCAACCTCGTATTATATAGTTGTCCGTACGGTGTTCGGCCGTTATTGCCGGTATCTCACGGCTCTGTTCAATCAGGTATTCGTATTTATCTTCCCAGGCGTCGAACATCGAAAACTCTTCGATAATCTCCTCCTGCCGCGGATCTGTCGACATAACAATTATTTTTTAACCATTTCAACTAACTCTCCCACACCGCGTCCCGTAGATGCCACGGGGCGCAATATCCCCAATATCCCTGAAAGCGTCGGCGCCACGTCACACATCCTTATGTCGCGCTCCACCGATGCCCCGGCCCGGACCCCGCCTCCCAACAACATCAACGGGACATGTGTGTCGTAGTCGTACATCGAACCGGTTTGCATCCACCCCCCCTCGCTCTCGACCCATCCCGGCGCGAGGTTGATGACCAGGTCGCCCGAACGTTTCGGATAAAACCCGTTGCCCACAGCTTCTCCCCAGCCCGATGCGAAACCACCGCTTAAGATCGCCGTTGAAGTAGCCACATGCGTAATCCCGCTGAATTGCAGGGCGAATGCCGCGACCCTTGTCTGCACATCGGCCAACGACAAGCCGCTACGGGCTATCTGCGTGTGATTCAGGTAAAGGTTGCGCCCGGCGTAGCCCGCCACCCACTCGCCATCGCCGAAGCTCGCATTCATATACCCGTTGACGATGACCTTGAACTGCGAAGGGTTGAATACCGTACGCCTGGGCTTTCCCCGCTCGCGGGCCTCAGCCGCACCGTGATCCGACGTCAGCACTATTAATATATCGTCCTTCGAACGTTGGGCGAACAAAAAATCTATCAACTCCGCAATATCGAGGTCGAGCCTGTAGAGCATATCCTCGAATTCGAGCGACGTGCTGCCATAGGTCTCCCCGATCCACCGCGAAGCGTCGAAGCAGACGTTGATGATATCCGGATGGTTGTCGCGCCCCAGGTCCTCGTAGATGAATGCTTGTTTGGCAAACTCCTTGACTATATAATTTGCCGCCGGGGTGAGCATTATCGCAGCATACTCTCGGCCCGGGGCTTTGGCACTACCCTGCAGCCACGACGAAGCCATTACCTTGCGCAGGTGGCTCTCCTCGTGCATGTGTATCACCGAATATTCGTTATTACGGTAACTGTAGCGCGGCAACACGAGTTCCCACTTGTAGTCGAGATACTGGTTGGCGACCTTTATGCCGTTATTTTTAACCACCCATTCCGGCAGGTTATTCATATATGCCGTCGACGACACCCAGTTGCACCGCGTCGAGTCGATCCAGTAAACATCACGCGTGAAACCACCCATTACCACCGCCGACGCCGGATCGAGCGCAATACTCACCACCCGGCTCAACGAATCGTCCTCCCTGAGGGCGTCGCCCAGCGTCGGCACCGTGAGGTTCAGCGGGGAGTACCCTCCCTTGCCGGCATCGCACTCCAACCCCCGGCACGTGTGGTCGTCGACCAGCGAAACAGGCCGTTGGGTCAGGTAATCGATCCATCGCTCGCCGATAATGCCGTGCGTCGAAGGGTCTGCGCCGGTGGTAAGCGTAGCCAGGGCCGCAACTGTGTTGGTCGGCATGAAGCCGTAGCGGCTCTGGGTACACACCGCTCCCTCGCGCATAAAACGCTTGAATCCACCTTCGCAAAGATTGGCCTCATACCGTTCCAGACAATCGTAACGCAACTGGCTGACAATTATGTTCACAACCACCTTGGGCCGGGCAGCGACACGGGTTGCGCCCACCCCGAGAAACAACGACAGTAAAACCGCTATAGTGTGTTTCATTCAAACGATAATAAAATACCCTCCTGGATCTGGTTAAAAGACAATGTCACAGCGGCTTAATGTGCCAGTATCAGCAATCGCACATTTCCTCCGGATTACAAATATAATACTTTATTCCGAACCATATTACAAGCCCGTACACACATAAACGACCGTAAGATTCCTGTGTACGGTATTCGACTCCCGCCAGTTATCCGCCTTCATTGTTCCGGCATCATGCCTGCGGCATTACTGCGGGCTTAGAGTCTGTCTAATTTTCCTATGGAAAAAGATTTAATGATATTCCGGTGACGATTTCTGTGTGAAAATCAAGGCGCATAGCGGTGCCCTATGTAACGAGATTTTCACGCTGGAAAGCGGCCCGGAAGAACTTATAATA
>JAVBMJ010000001.1:0-6457 GCA_031552535.1 Rikenellaceae bacterium | reverse complement strand
AAAAAGATTTAATGATATTCCGGTGACGATTTCTGTGTGAAAATCAAGGCGCATAGCGGTGCCCTATGTAACGAGATTTTCACGCTGGAAAGCGGCCCGGAAGAACTTATAATACTTTCCATAGGAAATTTAGACAGACTCTCAGAAGCTGTTTGGATTTGTTAACGAGATTATTTTATATCGTTTTGCCGATGATTTCTCGCGGCGGGATGAGGCGAATGGCGGCCCCTGAATGGATCACACCGCGGTAAAGCGCGGGAAAGAGGCTGAAAGGACGAGATTAATAAATTCAAAGCGGCTTCCTACTTGCAGGATATTTTATATTCCGAAATCATCGCCAAGTCGGCAACAATGCTTTCGTCGTGGACATCGACCACCATGGGCAACAATTTGCCTACGGGTTTACATTCACACGCCCCCTCCCTGATCGCGGGGTCGATATCGAGAGCCAGGACTCCCGGCATGGTTTTCGCCGTGAAATAAAATACAACCCTGAAAAAGCCATCCCAAGCAGAGAGCCAACACAGGGTTTTCTTTCCCCGGCACACTTTGCATAACCATGACTTACCGTCGTTATAATAGCTCCACTCCGCTACGGCACCCGTGGACGCCATAATCCCGACAAACCTTATGTAAGCGTCATAACTCCCGCCGAGCACACCGCTAAGTACATCGGGCGAAGGCACCACGGAAGAATCGTTCAATAATGGTCTTGACATAGTACCGGATTTATATTATGGCGCGTTCTACGCGCCATATAATGGGTTCTCGTCCGTCGGGACACCCTGCCCGATCAAAAAAGATATGTCTCTTCGACAACATTGTCCGTAAGACGATGAATTTCTTCCCACGTGTCGTCGTCGAAGGTAGTGCCTACCACCTCTATCACTTTTCCTGCGGCGATGGCCCCGAGTGTTCCACATTGCCTCATCGACAAGCCACGGCACATGCCGGCAAGGAATCCGGCCGCATAAAAATCGCCCGCCCCGGTGGTATCGACCCTCTCGGCGGCAGCCATTATTCCCACATGGATCACCTCGTCGCCATTACGTTTGATATAAGCTCCGCGCGTACCTATCTTGACTATAGCGATCTCACACATAGGCGCGATAACGTCTATTGCCGCACGCGGATCATCCTCTCCGGTAAACGACCTGGCTTCACACTCATTGGCAAACAAAATATCGACATAGTCCGAAACCAGCCTGTGCAGGAATTCCAGATTCTCTTCTACGATATTAAAACTCGCAAGGTCGAGCGCCACTTTCAACCCGCATTCCCGGGCAGTCTTAACGGCCTTCTCTATAAGCGAATGGTCCTGTACCAAATAGCCTTCCACATAGAGGCAATCGTACCCGCGGAAAATATCGGATGTTATCTCCTGCTGGCACATCTCCAACGCGGCACCGAGATATGTGGCCATGGTACGTTCGCCGTCTTTCGAGATGAGCGACACGCACCGCCCGGAATGCTGCGTCCCGCGCATGATAACGGGATCGATCCACAGGTTTTCAAGCGCTTTTTCGAAAAAATCGCCGGTCGTGTCGTAACCCACTTTACCGATGAATCCCACCTGTACTTTCAACTTCGACATGGCCCTGATGGTATTGGCAGCCGATCCTCCCAGCGAAAGCGTATGCGGCAAATCTGCCGTACGCTCCGATATTTTGCGCTGCACGGACGCATCCATAAGGCTCATGCTGCCTTTCGGAAGACCGAAATCATTTAGGATCTTGTCTGAGTGCAGATTGATAAGCACATCCGTCAGGGCGTTGCCTATACCAATAACGTTTTTCATTATCAGGAGTATTTTACAAAGGTGCAAATGTAGCCCTTTATTACAAATAATGTGGTATATTTGCGCTACAAAATTTGCTTGCATTTTGATACTTTGCATTGAAACATCGACCGGGACCTGTTCTGCGGCACTTTGCCTGGATGGCGTTATCATAGCACTCAAAGAGGACTCCACCGGACACGACCATGCGAGCCGGCTCGGGGTGTGGATCGACGGTATGCTCCGGGACAATGGCGGGGCTGAAGTTCTGTCGGCGGTGGCTGTGAGTAAAGGTCCCGGGTCGTACACCGGGCTGAGAATAGGCGTCTCGTTGGCGAAAGGACTATGCTATGGACTGGGAATCCCTCTTATCGGAATTTCGTCGCTTGAGGCCCTGGCATGGCTCGCCGCCGACGAATTGCGGAAGACCGGCGGCGGGAAAGCAAATGAGATATTTCTCTGCCCTATGACAGACGCACGGCGGATGGAAGTATACGCACAGGTATTCGACTCTTCGCTGCAACCTGTGACGGAGGTCGGGGCTCACATCATAACGGCGGAAAGTTTTGCAGAGTTCCGTAACCCTGGCCGCCGGTTGATTATTTTCGGCGACGGGGCAGCCAAGTGCGCAGGATTGTTAGAGGGGACACAGTTGCTCGACGTCATTCCGTCGGCGGCAGGCATAGCGCCGCTGGCACAAAAGGCCCTCGACGAAGGGCGGTTCGAAAACACGGCCTATTTTGAGCCGTATTACCTCAAGGACTTTATGGTGACCACCTCGGCCAAGAAATTCTTTTGATCCGCAATCTGCACTAACAGAGCGTATCGACACGCTTTTATATAACCGGACATGTTGGAGGCCAGCATGTCCGGTTTTGTTTTTCTGTATTATGCGTTCACCTGAGGGGATGTGTGCTAAATGTGGATAACTATAGGGTGTAAAAATGGGAAAGCGGGAGGGAAATACATTCCTTTGTAACGTGAAGCGATTCGCGAACAACATAACTATTGCAATACCATATGAAAATATGATTACGATAAGCCTCGAAAATATGGAATTCAGGGCCTTCCATGGCTGTTACGACCTTGAAAAAAAAGTGGGCAACCGTTTTTTGGTCGATGTTTCACTCGAATACGACGGTACGAAAGCCACGGAAGAAGACTGCCTCGACGAAGCGATAAACTACCTTGAGGTCTATGAAACTGTTCGAGGCGAGATGTCCCCGCCGTCGAACCTGATAGAACACGTCGCAGGGCGGATTGCCAACGCTGTGTGCCGCAGGTTTCCGCAGGTGGAAAAAATTACGGTCAAAGTGTCGAAACTGGCACCTCCGATTGGAGGGAAAATGGAAAAGGTATCGGCAACCATCACCAGATAGCTCAGGCTCGGGGTGTTGATAACTTCTTAATATTTTGAGTGCCGACATCTATAAAACGAGGAAAAGAAGGTGTAAACTTGTAGTCCGGGGACTTGACCTTACAGGCACCGGCACTGCGAAGTCAAATAATTGATATAGAAATAAATACCTCTACAAAATGTCTGATTTAAATGCAAAAAAGGGTGCTGCCGGCGCTCTTAAGGAGTATCGGTACGCCGACGCCGTGGCAAAGGCGAAAGAGTATTTCGACGGCGACGAGCTTGCTGCCACGGTGTGGGTAAGCAAGTATGCCCTTAAAGATTCGCACGGAAAGATCTACGAAAATTCGCCCGAGCAGATGCATTGGCGTATAGCCAACGAGATCGCGCGTGTCGAGCGCAAATACCCCAATCCGCTTGATGCCGCGCAGATCCACGACCTGTTGAAAGACTTCAGGTATGTGATCCCGCAAGGGGGGCCTATGACCGGTATAGGCAACAACCTGCAGGTGGCTTCGCTGTCGAACTGCTTTGTCATAGGGCACAAGAATCCGGCGGACTCTTACGGCGGAATCATCCGCATCGACGAGGAGCAGGTGCAACTCATGAAACGCCGGGGCGGTGTTGGGCACGACCTTTCACATATACGTCCCACCGGAAGTCCGGTATTGAACAGCGCATTGACCTCGACCGGAATAGTGCCGTTCATGGAGCGTTATTCCAACTCCACCCGTGAGGTGGCACAGGATGGCAGGCGCGGCGCGCTGATGTTGTCTCTTTCGGTGAAGCATCCCGATGCCGAAAACTTTATAGACGCCAAAGTGGAGACCAGCAAGGTCACCGGCGCAAATGTCTCGATAAAACTCGACGACGAGTTTATGCGGGCAATGATAGCCGGCGAAAAATACCATCAAAAATTTCCGATCAACTCAGATAAACCTCTGTTTGAGAAAACTATAGATGCGCGTGCATTGTGGAGCAAGATCATTCACAATGCCTGGAAGTCGGCCGAGCCGGGAGTGCTTTTCTGGGACACCATCATCCGCGAGTCGATACCCGACTGTTACTCGGATGAGGGTTTCACCACGGTGTCGACAAATCCATGCGGCGAAATTCCGCTGTGTCCTTACGACAGTTGCCGTCTGCAGGCGTTGAACCTTTACAGCTATGTCGACGAACCGTTTACGAAAAACGCCCGGTTTAATTTCGAGAAATTCAAAGAGCACATCGGCATGGCGATGCGTATGATGGACGACATCATCGACCTGGAACTCGAAAAGATAGAGGCTATAATAGAGAAGATAACCAAAGATCCCGAAGACCAGGACATACGCCGTGTAGAGACTCAGCTTTGGAGCAAGATACGCGAAAAAGCGCTGCAAGGGCGACGCACGGGGCTGGGTATCACGGCAGAGGGCGATATGCTTGCCGCTCTGGGCATGTGCTACGGTACGGATGAGGCGATAGATTTCGCGGTATTAGTGCAAAAAACGCTTGCATTGGAGGCCTACAGGGCGTCGGTGGAGATGGCCAAGGAGCGCGGGGCATTCCAGATATATAACGCCAAAAAGGAAGAGGACAACCCGATGATAGGCCGTATACGGGAGGCCGACCCGGCGCTTTATGAAGAGATGGTGAAGCATGGGCGCCGCAATATCGCGTTGCTGACGATAGCTCCTACGGGAACCACGAGCCTTATGTCGCAAACCACGTCGGGCATAGAACCGGTGTTCAGGCCGGTGTACAAGCGCCGCCGCAAAGTCAATCCAAGCGATAAGGATGTGAATGTGACCTACGTGGACGAGGTAGGCGATTCGTGGGAGGAGTATAACGTATACCACCATAAGTTCATCACATGGCTCGAAGTAAACGGGCATTCGGTGTCGTCGCTGGCCAAAATACCGCAGGAAGAGCTTGATAAGATGGTTGAGAAGTCGCCATATTACAAAGCCACGGCGAACGATATCGACTGGGTGTCGAAAGTCAAGATGCAGGGGGCCATACAGAAATGGGTCGACCATTCGATCTCCGTTACGGTGAACCTCCCCAACGAAGTGACCGAAGAGCTGGTTGCAAAAGTTTACCAGACTGCATGGGAGAGTGGTTGCAAGGGCGTTACGGTGTACCGCGACGGTTCGCGCGCGGGCGTACTGTTCGACAGCAAGGGCGGAAAGAAAAAAGACAGCGAATATAAACCGCCGTTGAAGCGCCCCATCGAGTTGGCTGCCGACATCGTTCGTTTCCGTAACGAAGAAGAAGAGTGGATCGCATTTGTAGGAATATACAACGACCGCCCTTATGAGATATTTACGGGTAAGTTGGAGGAAGACGCGATGTTTATCCCCAAGAAGGTCAACAAAGGGGTGATAATCAAGGTCAAGGATGCCGACGGCAACAAGCGTTACGATTTCCAGTATACGGATAAATACGGCTACACGAATACCGTGGGCGGCATTTCGCGCATGTTCGACGAAGGTTTCTGGAACTATGCCAAGTTGATCTCGGGCGTATTGCGCAACGGCATGCCGATCCTTGACGTGGTGACGCTCATCGAGTCGCTGCACCTGAACACCGTTTCGATCAATACCTGGAAAAACGGTGTGGCACGTGCCCTGAAACAATACATTGCCGATGGCACTAAGGCGAAAGAAAAATGCGAGAAATGCGGCGAGGAAACTCTCGTGTACCAGAATAACTGCCCTGTTTGCATGAACTGCGGCAACTCGAAGTGCTAACTGGGGCCCGGAAGCTAAAGAACGAAGGCTATAAGGAGAAATGGCAAGGGCTAAGGAGCGGAGAATATTAAGAAGCTGTTTTGAATTTATTAATCATGCGAATTAAGAATTAACTTATTGCCTATAAGTGAATTGCCGCCAATAATTACAGGATTTCTGTTTTCAGTCCGCAGCCAGCGGTGGGCGTAAATCGAAGCCGGAGGCGCGCGATCAGCCCGCAGCCTGGGGTGGCTGCGGGCTGTGAACTTTGCCTGCAAAGTTCATAAAACTGATAAACAGCAAGTTAAAAACATTTCTAATATTCATTTAACTCTTAATTCGCATTAATCCCGTATCTTTTTGGTCGAAAGCGATCCGCAAAACGGACAACGTTCTGAACGTAATAAGAATATAAAAATAAGAGACTGGATGAAAACCCTTTCATCCAGTCTCTTATTTGGTAATGATGGTATAATGGACAAAATGGGCTGATAAAACAGCTGTAAGTCTTTTATTACACGTGCGCTATCAATGGTTTGATGAAACGCATTTCATTAAACATTACCAAATTCATTAATAACAAAACGCAAAACCTACTCCGGGCACCGT
>JAVBMJ010000077.1:0-27054 GCA_031552535.1 Rikenellaceae bacterium | reverse complement strand
ATGTTGTTGCGCTCGTAACTCATCTTTACCGCATGCTCCTTGAACACACGGTCATACTGCCTTTTTGTTCCCATTTTTCAAAGTTAAGATTAGTAAACATACTTACTCTTTGTGCGGGCTAAGTTAGGAACTCCAATATTTCGATATCGCCGGACTGGGCTGCGCTGCAACGACCGGACATATGCTATTTCTTAAAAAATTTACAAAAATTACTGTTAGCCGCATAACAATGCCGAAGATAATTAGTATCTTTGTTGCGGTAAGATTTGCGCATACCGAAAACATGGTGGCGCACTATATTGAGATGAAGTATTAACTAAATAAAAAACAGTAAAATGGCAACAATCGATTTGAGCAAGTACGGGATCTCGGGGACACCTGAGATCGTGCACAATCCCTCTTACGAGGAACTTTTCCAGGCGGAAATGGATTCGAAAAACACGGGCTACGAACAGGGCGTTTTGACCGATACAGGTGCTGTAGCCGTTAAAACCGGCGTTTTCACAGGCCGTTCGCCCAAGGACCGCTACATCGTTAAGGATTCTGTGACCGAGAACACAATATGGTGGGACGGTACGATCAACAAGCCAGTATCGACAGAGATATGGAACGACCTTAAGGGGCTCGTACAGAAAGAGCTTTCGAGCAAGAAACTCTATGTTGTCGACACGTTCTGCGGAACGAATGCCGACACCCGCATGAAGGTGCGTTTCATCATGGAAGTTGCATGGCAGGCTCACTTTGTGACCAACATGTTCATCCGCCCGTCGCACTATGAATTGGAGAACTATGGTGAACCCGATTTCGTGGTTATGAACGGTTCGAAGTGCACCAACCCCAACTGGAAAGAGCAGAACCTCAACTCGGAAGTGTTCGTGGTGTTTAACCTCACGGAGAAAGTACAGATCATCGGCGGTACGTGGTACGGCGGCGAGATGAAGAAGGGTATGTTCGCCATGATGAACTACTACCTGCCCCTGCAGGGCATGGCTTCGATGCACTGCTCGGCCAACGTGGGTGAGAAGGGCGACGTGGCTATCTTCTTCGGTCTTTCGGGCACGGGTAAGACCACTTTGTCGGCCGACCCGAAGCGTTACCTGATCGGCGACGACGAGCACGGATGGGACAATAACGGCGTGTTCAACTACGAAGGCGGTTGCTATGCCAAGACCATCAACCTCAGCAAAGAGAACGAACCCGACATCTGGCGTGCCATCAAACGTGACGCGTTGTTGGAGAACGTGACGGTGCGTCCCGACGGCTCGATAGATTTCGCCGACGGTTCGATCACCGAAAATACCCGTGTATCGTATCCGATCTACCACATCAACAAGATCGTCCTTCCTTCGAAGGCCGGCCACGCCAGCAAGATCATTTACTTGTCGGCCGACGCATTCGGTGTGTTGCCTCCGGTTTCGATCCTCGATGAGAACCAGGCCCAGTACCACTTCCTGTGCGGCTACACCTCTAAACTCGCAGGTACCGAGCGCGGTATCACCGAGCCCGTTCCGTCGTTCTCCCCGGCGTTCGGCGAAGCGTTCCTTACGCTCCACCCGACGATGTATGCCAAGACCCTCGTAGGCAAGATGAAGGAGCACAACGCCACGGCTTATCTTGTGAACACAGGTTGGAACGGTACCGGCAAGCGTATTTCTATCAAGGATACCCGCGCCATCATTGACGCCATCATCGACGGTTCGATCAACAAGGCCGAGACGACCACTATCCCGGTGCTGAATCTCACTGTTCCCAAGAAGTTGAACAATGTTTCGGAAGGCATCCTTGATCCGCGCGAAACTTATGCCGATGTGAAGGTGTGGGAAGAGAAAGCCCGCAGCCTGGCAGCCAAGTATATCAAGAATTTCGAGCAGTACACCGACACCGAAGCAGGCAAGGGCCTCATCACGGCCGGTCCGAAGTTGTAGCAGCGTAACAGGACCGCAGGGTTCTGTAAACGATACCGGAACGGGGTGGGCGTTTAAAATCGCCCGCCCCGTTCATTATTTTGATGCGTTGTGTAACAACGTCCGCTTATTTTTGATATTTTTGCAGGTCGTATCCGGATAGCCGGAACTAATCACATGCAATGACCGTTTTTCTTTTATCGGAAGATGACAATAGATGATTTTGTAATCGAGGTAGCGTCGGAGGCGCATATACCTTATGCCCAGACCATTTGCGACGAAATGGCTTCTTCGGCCAAAGCTCGCGGCACAGGTATTGCCAAACGTTCGCCGGAATACGTGGCGACTAAAATACGTGAAGGTAAAGCTGTGGTGGCTTTTTATAAGGATGGTACTTGGGCCGGATTCAGCTATATAGAGTCGTGGGGCGAGAACAAGGATTATGTGGCTAACTCGGGCCTTATAATCAATCCGCAATTTCGTAAAATGGGGCTGGCCAAAGCAATAAAGACCACTACCTTTTATCTTTCGCTGAAAAAGTTCAGCGGGGCGAAGCTTTTCGGCCTTACCACGGGACTCGCCGTTATGAAAATCAATACCGAGTTGGGCTACCGCCCGGTGACCTATTCGGAGCTGACGAAGGACGAGCAGTTCTGGAAGGGGTGTGAAAGTTGTGTCAACTACCAGATACTTATGAGTAAAGACCGTACTAATTGCCTTTGTACGGCTATGATATTCGACCCTCAGGTCGATACTCCGCGGATACCCAAACCCGATAACAAGGATTTATAAACCCGCCGTAAGTCGCGGTGGGTATGGCAGCCTGTGCCGCATGGTATGGGACGAATTTGAATATGTAAATATTGTGGTGATGAAAAAAGTAGTTTTAGCCTTCAGCGGCGGCCTCGACACGTCGTATTGCGCCATTTATCTGCGTGAAAAAATGGGCCTTGAGGTGCATTCGGTGATCGTCAACACGGGCGGATTCAGCGATGAAGAGGTTGCGCAAATCGAAAAACGCGCTTATGCGCTCGGAGCGAAGAGTCATGTATGTATCGACGTGCGCGATGAATACTACCGTACGTGTATAAAATATATGGTGTTCGGCAATGTGCTTAAGAATGCCACCTATCCGTTGAGCGTCAGCGCCGAGCGTGTATGCCAGGCTACGGCTATTGCCAACTATGCCCGCGAAATGGGCGCCGACTATATTTGTCACGGCAGTACGGGTGCGGGCAACGACCAGGTGAGGTTCGATATGATATTCAATACCCTGGCCCCGGGCATCGAAATAATAGCCCTGGTGCGTGAGCAGCGCCTCAGCCGTGAGGAGGAGATAGCCTATCTGCGCGAGCATGGAGTGGATTTCGACTTTAAAAAGGCTGAGTACTCGATCAATCAGGGGATATGGGGCACATCGGTAGGAGGAAAGGAAACCCTGACCTCGTCACAGACCCTGCCCGAGAGTGCTTATCCTTCGCAGCTTGCCAGGGAAGGAAGCGAGCGCGTTACTTTGCACTTCGAAAAGGGTGAATTCACAGGGTTGAACGGTAAGAATTATAACAATCCGGTGGATGCCATTTTGGCGTTGCAGGCTTTGGCGGCTCCTTATGCTATAGGACGCGACATGCACGTGGGCGATACGATCATAGGGATTAAGGGGCGTGTAGGCTTCGAAGCCGCGGCGCCGATGGTGATCATCAAGGCGCACCACATGCTGGAGAAACATACGTTGACCAAATGGCAGTTGTTCTGGAAAGACCAGTTGGCGGCTTTTTACGGCAACTATCTGCATGAGGGGCAGTATTACGATCCGGTGATGCGCGACATAGAGGCGATGATGGAGAGTTCACAGGGGAGCGTCACAGGCGATGTTTTTGTCGAACTGCATCCATATCGTTTTGTGGTAGTGGGGGTCGAAAGCCGTTACGATCTTATGTCGAACGCATTCGGCAGCTATGGCGAGATGAACAACGCCTGGAGTGGTGACGATGTGCGCGGATTCGGAAAGATATTCGGCTTGCAGACCATGATCTGGTACAAGGTCAACGATACGGAAGAGTAATGGTACGGGTAGGGATCATAGGCGGCGCGGGGTACACGGGAGGCGAAGCTATACGTTTACTGCTGAACCATCGCGGAGTAGAACTGTCATTCGTGCATAGTACGAGCAGTGCCGGTAAAAAGTTGTATGAGGTGCATGCTGACCTGTTCGGTGAAACCGATATGCGCTTCACCGGCGAGTTGCAGGATGATGTGGATGTGATAATGCTGTGCGTGGGGCATGGCGATGCGCGTAAATTCCTGGAACGAAACCCCGTTCCGGATACGGTGAGGGTTATCGACCTGAGCCAGGATTTCCGCCTGGCGGCCACATCTTCGACAGGCGGCAGGCAATTCGTTTACGGGCTTCCGGAGTTGAGTCGCGAAAAGATCCGCACGGCACGCAATATTGCCAATCCCGGATGTTTTGCCACAGCTATACAATTGGCCCTGCTACCGTTGGCCGCAAAGGGAATGCTCGCCGATGAGATACATATAAATGCCGTAACGGGTTCGACCGGAGCCGGGCAGAAACTCGCTGCGACGTCGCATTTCAGTTGGCGCGAGGGTAATTTTTCGACCTATAAGGAGTTCGACCACCAGCATCTGGGCGAAATAACGGAGAGCCTGCGTGGCCTGATGCCGGGATTCGGAGGCAGGCTGGATTTCATACCGTGCCGCGGCGACTTCACGCGGGGTATATTCGCCTCGGTTTATATGTGCAGCGACTTGTCGGCCGAAGATGCGGTGCAGCTTTATAACGACTATTACAGTGGCGCGGCATTTACGTTTGTCTCTCCTTCGGGGATTAACCTCAAGCAGGTGGTTAACACCAATAAGTGTCTGTTGCATATCGAAAAGCATGGTGACATGCTCTTGGTCACGAGCATCTTAGATAACCTGTTGAAAGGAGCCAGCGGCCAGGCGGTGCAGAATCTCAACCTGATGATGGGGCTCGATGAGCATGAGGGCCTGCGCCTGAAACCGGCTGCATTTTAGGGCGTGTTAGCATAAAGTCGCAGGAAATTTAAACAGTTTTTATTTTGTCCGGGTTCTTTCTGGAGATTCAGGAAGGGTCCAACCTTTAAGTTGCAGAATAGATGAAATTATTCGACGTATATCCGCTTCACGATATTGCCATAGTCCGTGCAGAAGGCTCATGGGTCTGGGATGACCATGGGACACGTTATCTGGATATGTACGGCGGCCATGCCGTGATTTCGATAGGACATACCCGGAAGGAGTATGTCGACGCCGTGACCGGACAAATCAATCGTATAGGATTTTACTCCAACTCGGTGATTATTCCCCAGCAACGCCAATTGGCTGAAATGCTCGGGCAGCTTTCTGGGAAAAAAGATTACCAACTTTTTCTGTGCAACTCCGGCGCCGAGGCCAATGAAAACGCCATGAAGCTGGCTTCGTTCTACAACGGTCGAAAGAAAGTGGTCGCTTTCCGAGGGTCGTTCCACGGGCGGACGTCGCTGGCGGTGGCTGTGACTGACAATCCGGCTATTGTGGCGCCTGTGAACGAAACGGATAATGCGGTGTTTTTACCTCATAACGATATTGTGGCGCTTGAGGAATATTTCGCATCGCATGGTGATGAGGTGTCGTCGGTGATCATCGAGGGAATACAGGGCGTGGGCGGAATAAAGTTGGCGTCGCCGGAATTTTTGCAGGCTATACGCACTCTTTGCGACCGGTATGGGGCTGTATATATCGCCGACAGCGTGCAGTGCGGCTGCGGACGCACCGGAAAATATTATTCCCACGACTGGGCGGGAGCCGATGCCGACATCTACACTATGGCCAAGGGAATAGGCAACGGTTTTCCTGTGGGGGCCATATCGATAGCTCCGCATATAGCCCCGAAATACGGCATGCTGGGTACCACTTTCGGCGGCAACCAACTGGCTTGCGCCGCAGCTTTGGCTGTCGCCGAAGTGATTGCGCGCGACAGCCTGATGGACAATGCTGCCGCCGTGGGCGATTATATGGCAGGAAAGCTGCGCCAAATGCCGGGCGTGAAAGAGGTGCGCGGACGCGGATTGATGATCGGAATAGAGATGGAGGGCGACTCGGCCCCGTTGCGCCGGGAGTTGTTGCATGGGGAGAAGATATTTGTCGGGTCGTCGGGCCGCAGCGTAGTGCGCCTGTTGCCGGCACTAAATATCACCGTAGAGCACGCCGATATGTTCCTCGTAGCATTCGGGAGAGCGTTGGACAAAGTGCTGTAATCTGCCAATCCCCGAAATACATTTTATGTAAGGTCCAATAATTCCGTGTAAGAATTTATTGGACCTTACATAATTTCCAGGGTATTTGGGCCCTGTTTAAATTTCCAGTGTAAGATCTGTCTAAATTTCCTGTGTAAATATGGTGAAAACCGGGCGCACCGCGTCTTTTGACACTACTTTGCTCTGACGAACATACACCCGAAAGCTACGGCCGTGACGCCTCCGATATTATGCAAACGGGGAAAAGAGGCCGAAAAGAGACGATAAATAGTTGCTATTGGAAATTTAGACAAACTCTTGATCCGTTTCTTAGAAAAAAACATGTAACTTTGTGCGGCGTATCAGGAAGTTGACGTGGAGAGCAACAACTTCGCCAGGGTCTGTTCACACTATCTTTAATAGTGTAAGCAGGCCCTAAATACTACCACCCACATGAAGAAACAGAGCAAACGTTTGATCGTAACATTATCGGTAGCGGTAGCCATTATGGCGGCAATCCAGATCGCTGTGCCGCCCATTGCAAAACACTATATATCGACCCATGGCGAAGAACTCGTGGGACGGCGGGTAGAGATAGGTGCCCTTTGGATCAACCTGTTTACGACAAGCATTACGGCCAAAAATGTCACGATTTATGAACCCGACGGATGCAGCCCGTTCGTTTCGTGCGATAATTTCCGGACACGGATACGGCTCTTCCCGATGCTGGCCAAACGGTTCATCATACAACGGATTTCATTCGAAGGCGCGGAATTCAATATAGTGCAGCAGGGCGAGTCGTTCAATTTCGACGACATTGTCGAACATTTTGCAGGCGATACCACTGCGCCGGCACAACCCGTCGCCAGATCATGGGATGTGGGCATCTACAACATAGGGCTCCACCGGTCGGACCTTGTATATAAAAATATAACCGTAGGCAGCCGCTGGGAGTTACGCCATCTCAGATTGGATATTCCTGGATTCTACCTTAGCAGCGAAAATACCGATATGGGACTCAACCTCGACTTTCCAGAAGGAGGTTCGCTGGCGTCGAATATCGTATACGATAACATGCATAACCGTTACGAGTTGGCGTTGACGCTAAAGGATTTCTCTATAGAAGGTCTTTTGCCATACCTCAAAGAGAGCATGGATGTGTCGGAACTTAGGGGGTGGTTGAGTGCTGATTTGCGTATTAAGGGTCACACCGACAATGTGATGGACTTTGATGTGAGTGGGACGGGAGTGCTACGCGGGTTTAATCTGCGCGACGGCCAAAGCCGGGAAGTTGTGTCTGCCGACAGCGTCACGACCCGTATTGCCGGTGTGAATCCAGCCGCAGAACGTTATCTGCTCGACGAACTGTCGATCTACGGTATTCGCAGCCATTACGAATTAAACGCCGACAGTACACATAATTTCAGCAGGTTGATGAAGAACGAGCCTTCCGGTGTACAGCCGGATGCAGCGGGAACGGCGGCCGTTCACCGCAAAATACACATAGGCCATCTGACAGTATTGGGAGGGCGCTTCGATTTTACGGATCACACGCCTGTGGAGAAGTTCCATTACTCGATTAACAATATCGGGGTATCGGCGACCGATTTCGATCCCGACCGCCATTGCTCGATTACGGCAAAAGCTACGCTCAACGGCACCGGAAGCACCACGGTGCGTTGGATGGGCAACCCCTCGGACGAGGGTAATCATAACCTTACGGTTGAGTTGCATAATATAGATATGGCTGCGTTTTCGCCTTATACTGTGTCTATGTTCGGCTATCCGTTTTCGGGCGGTACGCTTTCGTTCACCGGGCAGAATGTGGTGCGCGATGGTAAACTCGACGGAACCAACCATATAGACATATACAGTCCGCGTCTCGACAAAAAACGCAAGGATGTTAAGCCCGGCTACAAAATACCGTTGCGTACGGGAATATATGTCCTTACCGACCGTTCGGGGCACATGAGGCTCGATGTGCCGGTGTCGGGCGACATTGATTCTCCGCAGTTTTCCTATGGACGCATAATCACGGGAGCGATTGTCAATACCCTGATAAAAGCCGTCACTTCGCCGGCAAAATATATCGCAGAGATGATGGGATTGGGTGGCGACAGGATCGAATATATCGAGATAGATCCGCTTCAGAGCGAATTTAATTCCGAGCAGTATGCCAAACTGGGGCAGTTGGGTAAGATAGTGCGTGAAAAACCGGATCTGCGGCTCACGTTTACCGGCAGTTTCAATTTCGACCAGGCTGCCGAACGCGAGGCCTTACTGGAGTTGAAACGGACATTCTACCTCCGTAACGATCCTGCCAATGCGGGAATGGAATTGGAAATGATTCAAGAGGAGTCGGTTTCAGCCATCGACTCTAAATCAAAACCGTTGGCTGCCTATGCCGACTCGTTGTTGAAGGCGTCGGGCAAGCCTGTGCGTGGAGATATTGTTGCCAAATCGAAAGCCCTGTTCCGGGAAAAGGCGGAACAGCGGCTATCGGAACGCATGTTGGCGCGTAATATGTTGTTGTACAGCCATATGGCTGCAAGGCTCGGGTTGCCGGATACCGCTTTTGTCGTACGAACTTTGCCACTTGATTCGTTGCGTTGCTATAAAGGTCGCAATTGCTATGCCGTAGGACTTAACCTGCGTGGCGAGAGTGCTTACTCCGGCGAGATGCCGGCCGGAGAAGATGAGTAACCGTAGGGGAGGGCTTTACGTAAGATAACCTGTTGTGCATTTAGATAATGATTGCGATATCGCTGTTATATAGCTACTTGCGTTCCCAGTCTGCCGCCGGCGGAGAGCCAAAACGAGTCCTGCGAGTTGCTGCCCGCCGCATGGGGCGGCGGCGGACTGCCGGCCTTGGCCAGAGGCCGGACATGCTGACAAACAGCATTTTTATTAATCATGCGAATTAAGAGTAGGATTAAATTCGAATATGTATATTAATTTATAAGTGGATTGCCGCCAATAATTACAGAATTTATGTTTTCAGTCCACAGCCAGCGGTGGGCGTAAATCGAAGCCTGAGGCGCGCGATCATCCCGCAGCCACCAAAGGCTGCGGGATGTGAACTTTGCAGGCAAAGCTCATAAGGCTTATAAACAGCAAGTTAAAAACCTTTCCAATATTCATTTAACTCTTAATTCGCATTAATAAGTCTAAGAAACTGTTTAAATGTTATTTATGGTAACACGCCTTGATGCAGTAGGCGGCATTACAACATCTCATGTAGAAAGGCGCCGGTGTAACTCTCCTTTACAGAGGCCACCTGCTCGGGTGTCCCCGTTGCTACTATGCGTCCTCCCGTAGCACCACCTTCGGGACCTATATCTATAATGTGGTCGGCAACTTTTATAACGTCGAGATTATGCTCGATAATGATTACGCTGTTGCCCCGGTCGACCAACTTCTGCAATACATCGAGTAATTGCCTCACATCCTCGAAATGCAACCCCGTAGTGGGTTCGTCGAAGATATAGAGCGTGCGCCCCGTGTCGCGTTTCGAAAGTTCGCTCGCCAGCTTTATGCGCTGGCTTTCACCACCAGATAGAGTCGTACATGGCTGGCCCAGCGTAAGATAACCCAGTCCGACCTCCTGTATGGCACGCAATTTAAGGTGTATCGAAGGGATATTTTCGAAGAACTCGACGGCCATATTCACCGTCATGTCCAGGACCTCATTGATATTACGGCCTTTATACCTGACTTCCAACGTTTCGCGGTTATAGCGTTTGCCTGCGCACACCTTGCATTGGACATAAACGTCGGGCAGAAAATTCATCTCTATGGTCTGCACACCAGCCCCACGGCACTCCTCGCAGCGCCCTCCCTTGACGTTGAATGAGAAGCGCCCGGCTTTGAACCCGCGTATCTGGGCATCGGGAGTCGCTTCGAACAGCTTGCGTATATCCGAAAAAACGTTCGAATATGTAGCCGGATTGCTGCGCGGAGTGCGTCCTATCGGCGACTGGTCGACGACGACCAGCTTGTCGATAAACTCCATTCCCTCTATGGAATCATACTCTAAAGGCTGATCGTAGGAATTGTAGAGCAGGCGCGACATCGCCGGACGCAGCGTTTCGTTAACGATTGACGATTTGCCGCTGCCGCTAACTCCGGTAACACAGATCATCATCCCCAACGGGAAATCGACCGTCAGGTCCTTAAGGTTATTGCCCCGCGCACCACGCACGGTTATCTTTTCGCCGTTTCCCTGACGCCTCGACACAGGAACCTCGATCCTCCGGCGCCCGGCCAGATAGTCGGCCGTTATGGTGTCCGAAGCCAATATGGCGTCGATGTCCCCCGCGGCTACTATATAACCGCCTTTACGCCCCGCCTTCGGACCCACGTCGACAATGTAGTCGGCACTGCGTATCATCTCCTCGTCATGTTCGACCACGATCACCGAGTTGCCTGCATCGCGCAACTCCTTAAGGCTGCGGATCAACTTGCGGTTATCCCGCTGGTGCAACCCTATGCTCGGCTCATCGAGGATATAAAGCACATTCACAAGCCTCGACCCGATCTGGGTGGCGAGCCTTATACGCTGGCTCTCGCCTCCGGACAACGACCGCGACGAGCGGGCCAACGACAGGTAGCCCAGCCCGACGGCATTCATGAACCCCAGCCTTTCGGTGATCTCCTTCACTATTTCACGGGCTATGGCGGTCTCTTTATCCGACAGCAACCCCCATATCTCCTTTATCCATTCCGAAAATTCCTCTATGCTCATTGCGCAAAGGGCCGCGATGTTCCATTCCCCTATACGGAACTGCAATGCCTCGGCCTTCAGCCTCGTTCCGCCGCAAACCGAACACGGACGACGTACAAAGAACTGATCCTTCCATTTGCCCGACGACTGCTCCTCGTCGCGGCGCTCGATATAATCCGCCACTCCTTCCCACGACACCATCTGATGCCCTCCCAGCCGGCCTATACCCTGCATGTCTATGGGCATAGGCTGCGAATCGCCATAAAGGATGGCACTTATACCCTCCTCGGAGATTGTGCCGACAGGGTCGTCCAACGTGAAATCGTAGCGTTTACCCAAAGCCTCGATGAGGGCGAAAAGAAGATTGGCCCGGTGTTTCCCTAAAGGTTCCACAGCACCCTGGCGTATCGACAATTTGGGATTGGGGATGATCTTCCCCATATCGAAAACAGCCTCGTCACCCAAGCCGTTGCAATGCGGGCACGCACCCTGTGGCGAATTGAACGAAAAGGTATGTGGCGCCGGGTCGGGAAAAGCCACACCGGTCGTGGGGCACATCAGGTGGCGACTGTAGTAACGCGACGCACCGCTCTCGTAATCGTGCACCGCCATCGTACCTTTACCCTGCTTCATAGCCTCGGCAAGGCTCTTTTCGAGCCTTTCGCGCGAAGGTTCTCCCACTACCAGTCGGTCGACCACAAGGTCGATATTATGAACTTTATAGCGGTCGAGTTTTATTCCCTGCTTCAGTTCCGTTATCTCGCCGTCGATGCGTGCATATAGGTACCCCTTGCGGATGAATCCCTCGAATAACTCCCTGTAATGGCCCTTACGGCCAGATACCACCGGAGCCAACAGCGCTATTCTCCGCATGTCAAACCCCTTGAGTATCAACTCTACTATCTGGGCATCGGAATAATGCACCATTTCCTCGCCCGTGACGGGTGAGTAGGCGCGCGAGGCGCGGGCAAAAAGCAAACGAAGAAAATCGTTGATCTCGGTGACGGTACCTACCGTCGACCTCGGGTTTTTATTTGTCGTTTTCTGCTCGATGGCAACCACCGGGCTCAGACCCGATATCCTGTCGACGTCGGGCCGCTCCATACTCCCTACAAACTGCCGCGCATAGGCCGACAACGTCTCCATATAGCGGCGTTGACCTTCGGCATAGATCGTATCGAAAGCCAACGACGATTTGCCCGATCCCGAGAGGCCGGTGACGACCACAAGTGCGTCGCGCGGTATCTCCAGGTCGACATTTTTGAGGTTATGCACCCTCGCGCCCTCGATTTTTATTTTGTCCTCTTTCATATTACTGTTTTACGGGAGGCTGCACAAATCTTCACCGGAAAATCATACAACCACATAAACCGGTTATGCTTACGCATAGCAGGCACTGTAAATATCCACACCTACTCCTCCCCGAGCAGATCGGGCCTGAGGCGGGCAGTCCTTTCGAGCGACTGCTCGTGTTGCCATCTCGATATTTCGGCAAAATTTCCCGACAGCAACACATCCGGCACCCGCCAGCCGTTGAACTCTGCGGGACGTGTGTAAACAGGTGGGGCCAGCAAATCGTCCTGGAAACAGTCGGTCAACGCCGACGACTCGTCTCCTATAGCTCCGGGTATAAGCCTCACCACGGCATCGGTTATAACCGCCGCAGCCAGTTCGCCCCCCGTCAGCACATAATCACCTATCGATATTTCACGGGTCACGAGGTGTTCGCGGATACGGTGGTCTATGCCCTTATAGTGCCCGCATAGAATAATGATATTTCCCAACAAAGACATACGGTTCGCCTCGCGCTGGTCGAAGCGCACCCCGTCGGGCGACGTGTAAATCACCTCGTCATAGCCACGCTCCCCGCGCAGTTTCTCTATGCACCGGTACACGGGCTCGATCTTCATGACCATGCCCGCCTCACCGCCGAACGGATAGTCGTCGGTCTGGCGATGACGCCCCCCGGCATAATCGCGTATGTTGTGCACCACGATCTCCACAAGCCCCGCCGCTTGCGCCCTGCGCAATATCGACTCCCCGAGCGGCCCGGCCAGCAACTCCGGCAAAACGGTAAGTATATCTATTCTCATTTCGTAGCCTGTTGCACCTCCATTAAATCAATATCCCACCTCGCCGTTCATAACTTCGGTAATGAACGGGTTGTACAACGATTCATGGCCGAGAGTGCTCTTCGCACCGTGTCCGGGATATATCGTTACATCACCACCCAGGGGCATGATCTTTTCCAATAGGCTCCGCATGATCCAGCTGTAATCTCCTCCCGGCAGGTCGGTACGGCCTATGCTCTCCCTGAAGAGTGTGTCGCCGGTAAAAAGCTGTTTCCCCGCCTCGTCCCACAAACAAACATGCCCCGGAGTGTGTCCCGGAGTATGGATAATCTTAAGGGCACTCTCTCCGAAACGTATCTCATCCATAGTCGAAAGGTCTATATCGACCACAGGAGGCTCCGCCATCGAAAACCCGTAGATACGGCCGTGAACAGGAGCCGACTCCACAAGGAAATTGTCAGCCCCATGCACCGCAAACGGAACCCCGTAAGTCCTCTTGACATAATCCACACCCAGCAGGTGATCCACATGGCCGTGAGTATTCACCGCCATCACCGGAAGTAAACCCCGCTCTGCAATAAAATCAGAAAGCCGCTGATCCTCACCCGCCGAATAGTTCCCCGCATCTATGACCAAACATTCGCCAGTACCGTCAAACACCAAGTAAGTGTTCACCATAAAAGGATTGAACCCAAACACAACAACCTGTACCATATTCCCAAAATCAATGCCCAACTTAACTGTTGCTTTTATTTATGCAGTCTCGAACTGCCGCTTTTTTGAGGAACCGACGCCCGAACGAGGGCAGAGCGGAATTCATTCCAGCTCTGCCGGGAGAGCTGGAGGAAGACCCTGTCAAAAAGCGGCGCAAAAACCTTCAATCCTTACCTTGCTCCGATTTACAGCAGTTAATTTAGAGATAGAAAAGCCTTCTTTATTTGCTTATATTTAAGGCTTTTCTATCTCTAAATTAACTGCTACAGGTCTAAGTAAAGTAAATGATTAAAGTTCTTTGGGCGACTTTCTCGAAAGAAAGTCGCAGTTGAAGACTATATAAATAAAAGCAGCGGTTAGGTTGGCGATTATTTGGGCAAAGGTAGTAACTTTGTGGTAAAAATATTTGGGTTGTGTCGAGGAAAAGGATTAATTTGCCTTTGTTGGAGGCATTGGAGATTACAGGGGTTGCGGCTGAGGGTAAATCTTTGGGCCGTGTTGACGGCCAGGTCGTTTTTGTTGCGGGCGCTGTTCCGGGCGATGTCGTGGATGTGCAGGTGCATAGCAAGCGCCGCAGATTTATGGAGGGGTCGATTGTGCGTTACGTGCGCCACAGTGCGGTTAAGGCGGAGCCTGTTTGCGCCCATTTCGGGGTTTGCGGAGGTTGCAAGTGGCAAAATCTGCCATATGGCGAGCAGTTGCGTTATAAGGCGCAGCAGGTGGAGGACCAACTCTTCAGGATAGGGCGTTTGGAGTTGCCGGGGATATTGCCTATCATCGGCTCGGAGCGGACGGAGTTTTACCGGAATAAACTTGAGTTTACGTTTTCGCACAAGCGTTGGATGACACGCGAAGAGATCGCATCGGGGGTTGAGATTGTCGATCCCGAGGCTTTGGGATTCCATATTCCGGGGATGTTCGACAAGGTGCTCGACATAGAGAAGTGTTGGTTGCAGGCAGACCCGTCGAACGGAATCAGACTTGTGGTCAGGGAATTCTGCGTAGGCAACGGTTATGGGTTTTATAATGCCCGCGAGCACACGGGGTTGATGCGCAACCTTGTGATACGCACCGCCTCGACGGGCGAGGTGATGGTTATCGTGGTTTTTGCCCGCGACGAACGGGAGCGGATCGCTGCGCTGATGGATCATCTCGTGCAACGTTTCCCGGAGATTGTGTCTCTTATATATATTGTCAATACCAAGATGAACGATTCGTTGGGTGACCAGCAGGCACGGCTCTGGAGCGGGCGCGACCATATTTTCGAGGAGATGGAGGGTTTGCGTTTCAAGATAGGGCCCAAGTCGTTCTACCAGACCAATTCGGCGCAGGCTTACGAGTTGTATAAGGTAGCCAGGGATATGGCTTCGTTGACGGGACGTGAAACGGTATATGATTTGTATACCGGCACGGGCACGATAGCCAATTTCGTGGCGGGACGTGCGGCGAAAGTAGTGGGTGTGGAGTATGTTCCCGAGGCGATAGAGGATGCAAGGGTCAATTCGGAAATAAACGGGATAGGTAATACGGAGTTCTTTGCCGGCGACATGAAGGATGTGCTTACGCCCGGATTCATTGACAGGCACGGTGCACCGGATGTTGTTATACTCGATCCTCCCCGGGCCGGGGTGCACGAGGATGTTATAGCGACAATACTCGGAGCGGCGCCACCTGTGATCGTTTATGTGAGTTGCAACCCGGCTACCCAGGCGCGTGACATAGCTTTGCTGGGAGATGCTTACCGTGTGGAAGCGGTGCAGCCGGTGGATATGTTCCCCCATACGCACCATGTGGAAAATGTCGTTAAGCTCGTGAGGATTACACAGTAACAGACAGTTGTGTCAGGGCGGTTAACAGCCTATATTTAGTTTGGCAGGCCCTGGTTTTGAATGTGAAATAACTTAAATCGAAAATTATGAAAAAGATGGTATTGTTGGCCGCATTGGCGGCTTTGACCGTGACGGCGTCGCGGGCACAGATGGTTACGTTGGATCAGAAACCTTATATCGAGGTTAATGCACGTGCTTACGAGGAGGTTGTACCTGATGAAATATTCGTGCGTGTCACTCTCGATGAGAACGACCAGAAAGGCAAGGTGCCATTGCCCAAAATGGAAAAGAATTTCTTTACGGCAGTGAAGAAGGCGGGGCTCGATCCCGACAAGGATGTGTCGGTAGCCGATTTGTCGTCGGATATCCGCAATTACCTGCTCAAACGTAGCGACGGCCGCACTTCGAAAGAATACCTGGTTAAGGTGGACAGCAAGACCCTTGTCTCGCTGTTCCGTGAGTTGGACGCCAACGCCATTTATACTGCCGAAATACAGAGCGCCCGCTATTCCAAAATCGAAGAGTTGCAGGACAAGTTGCGGACACAGGCTGTGCAAACAGCCCGTAAGCGGGCAGATATGATGTCGGAGGCTATAGGACAAAAGGCGGGCAAGGCCCTTTTTATCCAGTCCTACGACAACAATGTGGGCTATGATGCCATTCCGGTGCTTTATAGCAGGGCTATGGCCAAAAGTTCCAACGTGGTAGCTGAGGCTACCCCGGAAGTGGACTTTAAGAAAATCCGGGTGGAGGTTAGCGTCACATGCCGTTTCGAATTGTAAACGGGCATATCACGAATATCACGGCCGGCAGCGTATGGCTTTTATGGAGCCGGACACCTATCCGGCCAGGGAATGTAATGATATACCCGTTGTGTATTTAGATAACAATTGCAATATCATTGTTATTTAGCCGCTTGTGTTCCCGGTCTGCCGCCGGCGGCGGGCTGCCGGCCTTGGCCGGAGGCTAAGGCCGAACATGCTGATAAATAGCATTTTTATTCATATGTCTAAATGCACAACGGGTTAATGATATCTTTTTTCATAGTCCGGTCGGTGCGGGAAGCGCCGGCCGGACTATGCATGATAACACAAGCCGACATTGTAAATATAGATGTACCGTTATAAACCAGCCATATTTATGCTGTTGACCGCACTGGTGCTATGCGTAGCCGTAGAGCGTGCCGCAGGGCCTGTATTTCCTGTACGCAAGGCCGAAGACCGCAGGGTGACCCTGATCTTTGCAGGCGATTTCATGGGGCACATGCCTCAGGTCGAAGCGGCGCGCCAGGCGGACGGTACGTTCGATTTTTCGGATAACTTCACTTACGTGGCTTCATTGTGGTGCGAAGCCGGTCTGGCGGTCGGGAATCTTGAAACCACGCTTGCTTACCGCAATTTTTCGGGCTATCCTATGTTTGCAACACCGGCAGCTTATGCAGTGGCGATGCATGACGCAGGGATAGGTTTGTTGACCACTGTTAACAACCATTGCTGTGATCGTGGCGCGGCGGGTATCGACCGTACGATAGCGGTACTCGATTCGCTGGGAATAGCACATACCGGTACTTTTGCCGATTCGGCCCGCTACCTGCGCGACAACCCGCTTATTATATGGCGCGGGGGTATTCCTCTTGCGTTCCTTGCCTATACATACGGCACTAACGGGATCAACACTCCCGACGGGCGGATAGTGAACATTATCGACACATGCGTCATAGGCCGGGATATCGACCGGGCAAAAACCATGATTCCCCGTCCGGTAATAATAACGCTGATGCACTGGGGAGCGGAGTATACCCGCCAGCCCGACCGTGAGCAACGGGAGTTGGCCCGGTTCTGTGTCCATCGTGGCGCCGACCTTATCATCGGTTCACACCCGCATGTGGTGCAACCGATGGAGATCGTCTACCGGCATACCGCGGACGGGGATTCGGTGGGGTGCCCTGTGGTCTACTCGCTCGGTAACTTTATTTCCAACCAGCGTAAACGTTACACAGACGGCGGAATAATGGCGCTCATCGACATTCGCCTGCCATTGGGCGGGCGTTACGGATTCACGGTGGATTACATCCCGGCCTGGGTATACCTGCGTTCGGAGCAGAACCGCAGGCTATACAGCGTCATACCGGGTGCGCCTGCAGACTCGGTTATTACCGAACCTGCCTCGCGCAAGGCTTACGAAACATTCATTGAAGATACCCGGATGCTGCTTGGGAGTATGCCGTTGGAGGCCGGTAATCGCCCGTCTATGCAGCCGGTCAATGGTTCAGGACAATAGCCTGCCGATAGAACCCTGTCGCGTATGAAAAATATTGCCCGGGGAGGTGTCTTCCCGGGCAATATTTTGATAACAACACCGAAAAAGGCATCTGTCCTGGTTGTGTATTACGCATCCTCCCTTCCGGCACACGACTCCATAATTGCTGTATAGATCCCATCGGCATCTATTCCGCACAATCGGTGCAACTGGTTCATCGTGCCATGGGTTACGAAATTATCGCCTATGCCCAGCATCTTCACATTGCAATTATATCCGCGCCGTTCGAGAAATTCCATAACAGCGCTTCCCACGCCTCCGCTGACCACGCCATCCTCTACAGTTATCACAATCCTGTGGTCGCGTCCTATACGGTCTAAAAGTGTTTCATCCAGTGGTTTCGCGAAACGCAGGTCGACGTGCATCGCCATTATCCCTTCTCCTGCAGCCCGGTCGATAGCTTTGGCCGCAACGTTCCCTACAGGACCAAACGTCAGCACCGCAACATCGCCACCCTCGCGCAGGACACGCGCACGGCCAATCTCCACCTCTTCGAAAGAAGTTCGCCAATCGGGATTCACACCACGCCCGCGCGGATACCGGATCACAAACGGCCCGCGTCCCAACTGCGCCGTGTACATCAGATTGCGCAACTGGGTCTCATCCATGGGCGAAGATATCGTAAGGCCGGGAATTGGCCGGAAATAAGCTATGTCGAAAACTCCGTGGTGCGTCGGGCCGTCCTCGCCCACAAGCCCCGCCCTGTCGAGACACAGCACCACATCGAGCTTCTGCAACGCAACATCGTGTATGACATTGTCGTAGGCCCTCTGCATGAACGATGAATATATATTGCAGAACGGGATCATACCCTCCGCAGCCAGCCCCGCCGAGAACGTCACGGCATGACCCTCGGCAATCCCTACGTCGAAGCACCTCTCTGGCAACTCAGCCATCACGATATTGAGCGAACACCCCGACGGCATGGCGGGCGTAACACCCGCTATATGCTCGTTGGCTCGCGCCAACTCAAGCAACGTATGGCCGAATATATCCTGGTACCGCATCGGCTCGCCCGGAACCGGTATATCGAGCAATTCTCCTGTCTCAGGATCGAATTTGCCCGGAGCATGCCACCGGCGCTGATCGTTCTCGGCCGGCAGGTATCCCTTGCCTTTGACCGTCAATACATGTAAAAGTTTGGGGCCCGGAATATCTTTCAACTCTCCCAGCACCCTCGTCAAAGCCGCCACATCATGACCGTCGACAGGGCCGAAATAACGGAAATTAAGGCTCTCAAATAAGTTGCTCTGCTGCAAAAAGCCGTGTTTCAACGCATTGCCGGCTTTCTGGATCAGGCGCCTTATGCGCGGTATGGATTCCAGCATGCGCCACGTGCGGGCTTTCATGCGGTTATATTTCTTCGACAGCGATATCTTTAGCAGATACTCTTTCAGCGCCCCGACATTGGGGTCTATGGAAATATGGTTATCATTGAGTATCACCAGCAGGTCGGAATCCTGCGCCCCGGCGTTGTTGAGGCCCTCGAAAGCCAACCCGCCGGTGAGCGAACCGTCACCGATGACAGCGACCACATGACGGTTCACCCCATGTAAGCGGCTTGCCGTAGCCATTCCCAACGCCGCGGATATCGATATCGAGGCGTGGCCTCCGATGAACGCGTCGTAAGGGCTCTCGTCGCGCCGCGGAAAACCGGCCGGGCCACCCATCGTTCTGTTGAGATGAAACGCGTCGCGCCTGCCGGTGATTATTTTGTGGGCATAAGCCTGGTGTCCCACATCCCACACCAATTTATCATGTGGGGTGTCGAATACATAATGCAGTGCAACGGCCAGTTCCACCACACCGAGACTCGATCCCAAATGACCGGGGTTGTTTGCCAGTTGCCCGATGATAAAGTCGCGTAACTCATTGCAATACACCATCAATTGCGCATTGTCAAGCTTGCGCAGATCGGCAGGCGAGTTTATACTGTATAAATATGATAGTTTAAGTGGATTCATTATTTGTACGATGGTCTGCAAATTTAATTAAAAACTGCAATAGTGCGTTTAAATTTCCAAAAGGAAATTAAGAGTCTGTCCAAAACAACTTCGACGCCCTCCCTTCCATGCAAATTCATCAGGACCCGTTTTACCCTCCGGGGGAAAACAACGGGGAGTCTTCCGAGTGAAGACTCCCCGCACTTTGCGGTGCTGTTTTTTCAGGCGGTTACCTCTGGCCATGTCCGGTTCTCTGCCTTTTAGCGGCGACCTCCGTATTTGTCCGGCTCCGTCCGCAATAATTCAGGCTTGTTCGGCAATCCTTCTCTTGCGTTGTATCGATTTTATCCACAAATGCCTGCGCCCTATACGCTGCATGCCGAACACTATCTGGCATATTAAAAGGGCAATCCCGGTTATTACCATCATGGCCCAAGGCACTTCATAGTTCCCAGTACCGGTAATAACCAATACGATACCTGTAGTTAAAGCAATAATGACGACCAAAGAACCGGTCAGATAGATATTTTTAAGCATATCTCAGATAAACTTTGGGACAAACATTATCATTACCAACGCATAGGCTATTCCGCCCAAAGCCAGGAATATATAGTAGAGATTGGCTATCCCCAATTTTTTAATATCGAGTAAGAAGAACCGCAACGACACTACCGACAGCAAAATCGCAATGCCACAATAGATATAGGCCATGATTTTTGTGCCTGTTATCGAATCGGGCAAAAATGCAAGTAGCAACAAAAGTGCCATTCCATAGTATAGGGCTGGCGCAATACGCAGGTCGAATGTCAGTTTAGCTTTCATAGAATGTTTGTTTACAGTTAACAGGAATATACCGGCCGGCAATAAATTCAGACATGTCCGGGAATTATTACAATATGATGGTAGTTTCACCGCCACCACCACCGCCACCACCACCATGGATAGGACCTGTACCGGTAGTATCAGGCTCTATAATTGACGGAGGAGTGGTGTCCACGAATGTCATACAAAGGTTATAGTCTGCCAAAGCCTGATCGACCTTTCTCCATAGCAAAATAGCCTCGTAGCCTAATGCGACAAAATTAAAATACGATGCTACTCCACCCCTGTATATAAAGCGCTGCATCGGGCCCCTCAAAGCTTTTTTGAACCCTTCCTGGCAATCAGAGGCCGATACGCCGGGACCTATCGGAAGCTCCGGGAGATCTTCCTCCACAAATTCATATGTAGCCAGCAACTGCGCAAAAGCAGCCTTCTCTTCGTCGTTCAGTACCTCGTCAACAGCCACCATCTCCAACAGATTATCGACATCCACACACTGCTGTTCATTGAATATGTCGAGATAATAGACATACCGTTCGGGAAGATCGGAAACCTCCGGCAACTCTTCGTCTCCTATCGAGTTGTTACGGGTAAGAGCGGGGTACTCCCACTGCTGCAATACAGTCGCCGAAGCCTTGCGCATGCCTTCGGGAAAAACAACGGCCAAATAAGTTTTGAAATCGGCTTTGATCTTCATCAACTCAGCCGTGGCGGCAGCAGTTGCATCAGGATGCTCGTCCTGCTTGCACGATTGGAGAAAAATAAGGGCACATGCGGCAATAGCCAACACAAAGCAAAACGGGTAAAAGAGCTTCTTCATAAAAAATTTTTTATAGGTTAATAAAAAGGTGAGTATCGGTTTTTGCATTTTCAATTCCGGCCAAATAACGGCCGGCATAATATTATACTGCACGCAAATATATAATGCTTAGGCATAATTTGCAAAAAAATGCAGATAAATATTTTATCAAAATCGACCCGTTTTTTTGATTGCGGAAAAAATCGTACCTTCGTCGGGCGATGCGGCGAAAAATCTGCCGTATAAAATAAAATCATCTTATGGCGGCAAAATATAAACGGGTGCTATTGAAACTCAGCGGCGAGTCGCTCGCCGGAGGCACCGGAACGGGTATATCCACCGACAGGCTAAACACTTACGCCCGTCAGATTAAAACCATAACAGGGATAGGTGTAGAGGTGGCTATAGTTATCGGCGGCGGCAACATTTTTCGCGGATTGAGCGGAGCCAGCCGCGGATTCGACCGCGTGAAAGGCGACCAGATGGGTATGTTGGCCACAATAATCAACTCTCTGGCCCTTCAGTCGGCTCTGGAAAGCGCGGGGGTGAAGTGCAAAGCATTGACATCCGTCAGGATGGAGCCTATAGGTGAATTTTACTCCCCGGCAAAAGCGGTGGAGTTGCTCTCGCAGGGGTATGTGGTTATCATTGGCGGCGGCACATCTAATCCTTTCTTCACCACCGACACGGCTTCGGCCCTGCGCGGAGTGGAGGTGCAGGCCGAGGTATTTCTAAAAGGGACACGTGTGGACGGCATTTATACGGCCGACCCCGAAAAAGACCCTTCTGCGGTAAAGTTCGACACGATCACCTTTGATGAGGTTTACGCACGTTCGTTAAAAATAATGGACCTCACGGCATTCACCCTGTGCAAGGAGAATGGCCTGCAGGTGGTTGTTTTCGATATGGACACCGAGGGTAATCTCGAAAAATTGCTCCAGGGCGAGAAACTGGGCACCATAGTCAGCAATCAATAAAACACAATAGCTATGACCGACTCTAAGACTATTCTCGAAACCGCCTCCGGCAGGATGCAGAAGGCGATCGACCATTTGCAGGAGGCGTTGAATAATATACGCGCAGGCAAAGCGAGTCCGAATGTACTCAACGGCGTTATGGTAGAGTACTACGGTAGTACGATGCCGATCGGCTCTGTTGCGAGCGTCACTGTTCCCGACGCCAAGACCATCCTGATACAGCCGTGGGAATCGAAGATGATCCCCGTGATTGAAAAAGCCATTCTGGTGGCTAACATCGGCCTTACGCCGTCGAACAATGGCGAACACATCAGGCTTACGATTCCCGCCCTGACCGAGGAGCGTCGAAAACAGCTGGTGAAACAATTGCATGCCGAGGCGGAGAACGGACGTGTCAGTCTGCGCAACGCACGCCGCGATGCGGTGGAGACTTTCAAAAAGGCTCAAAAGGAAGGCATGGCCGAGGACGAAGCCAAGGACGGTGAAGAGTCGAGCCAGAAGATGATAGAGAAGTACTCAAAGAAACTCGAGGAGATGCTTCATGCCAAAGAGCAGGAAATAATGACGGTTTAGGCCAGTTTCATAAATTACCGGCATTTACCGTAGTGGCGGCCTGGCTCTGCCTTCCATAGGAAATCCATACAAATCACCACTCCCTTTGGGACGTGCAGACACATGCGTTTCAAAGGATCAACATCGAACCTTTGAAGAATTTTGTAAGGCAGATATTCTTCTCTTTCCGTCACAGGATAGTGATTATTGTCCTGGGATTCGCTATAGGTGCGTCGTCTTTTCTGGTAACGGTCAACATGGCCCGTGAGTTACGCGAGAAAGAGCGTAACGAGGTGCAGTTGTGGTCGTATGCTATGGGGCACATTGTCGATTTCGGCAGCAACGACCCGCTTATACAGCATATTATCACCACCGACAATAATATCCCGTTCGTTATCACCGACGATAAGCTCAGGGTATTGAGTTATCATCTGATACCGGAACGCATCGTCAACCATCCCGACCTGCTGCGCAAGGAGTTCGACCAGATGTCGAGTATCGCTATTCCTTCCTGGGATAATTCGACTCGCTATTTGTTCTGGGGTGAGTCGAGGCTGCTGAAGACGCTGGTTTATTTTCCGGTCGTCCAGTTTCTTGTGGTCATCGTTTTCCTGGCATTCGCCTACATCACCCTCTCGTCGTCACGCCAGGACGAGCAGAACCGCGTATGGATAGGGCTTGCAAAAGAGACGGCCCATCAATTGGGCACGCCTACTTCGTCATTGCTGGGATGGATAGAATACCTGCGCAACCAGCCAATCGACCAAACCGCGGTGGAAGAGATGAGTAAAGACCTGATGCGTCTGCTCAAAGTCGTCGACCGCTTTTCGAAAATAGGGGCGCAGACATTGCTTACGGAAGGCAATCTCAACGAAATTGTGGGAGAATGCGTGCTCTATTTTCGTTCGCGCATACCTCGCAACGTGTCGTTACACTATAACGGGCTTGCGATAGCGCCTGAAAAAGCGATGGTCAATGGGGCCCTGTTCGAGTGGGTTATAGAAAACCTGCTGAAAAATGCACTCGATGCATTGCAGGGGCAGGGTGTTATCGACGTAAAATTGTCGCATGACCATAACGATGTATTAATAGATGTATCGGACACGGGGAAAGGCATTGCCAAAGCCAACTTCAAACGCATATTTACCCCCGGATATACAACCAAGACCCGTGGCTGGGGACTGGGGCTTTCATTGAGCAAACGCATCATGGAGGACTACCACCACGGTAAGATAGAGGTTCTCGATTCGGAGCCTGGTAAGGGGACCACTATACGCGTTTCGATCAAAAAAATCTATTGATCCCATATGTCGCTCCTTATATATAACCTCGTCGCGGTACCACTACCGGTGAGTGATCCGGTGGTTTTGCCAGGATTTTTTCAGTGGTTCACATTGGCGATTTTAGCTGGATATTGCCTGCTGTTATACCTTTTCAGGCCAGAGATCAGAGAGCTGTGTGCTGTTTCTTTCTCGTGGCGTGCATTCCCGGCATATCTCGATGAAAAGACAGGTATAAATAATACATTCATTTATACGGTTGCGCTGTTCGGACTCATCTCCGTGGGTGCTGTAACGCTTCGCACGGCAATGCAGTTCTCTCCGGACGGGAACATAGCCGGAGTTATCGGATTATCTCCATGGTTATTAGCTTTAGCGGGTTCAGGAGCGCTGGCTGTCATCGGGGTATGGCGCTATCTGACACTTGTTTTAGCAGGTCGACTTACCATGGAGGAGACATTTACACTACGATTAAGATACTCCCAAACAGTAGTTTTCGTATTTATGTGGGTCGTTGCCACACCTGTTTTTCTTTTATGGGCTCTCAGCGGGGGAATATCATCGGTGGTGCTTGCCTTTGTTGCCGGATGCGTGGTTATTGCTGTTATGGGGATGGGAATGGTGCGTTCAATACAACTCTTTATTGAGCGAAAAATTTCTATTTTGTATTGGATTGTGTATCTTTGCGGCGTCGAAATATTTCCTGTCAGTTTGATCGTATTCCTATTTGTCAGGAATTAAGGCGTGTTAGCATAAACGACGGTATCAGGATTAGCTTTACGGGGGACTGCGAGGTACATTCTCCGGCAAAATACCGGGCCGTTCCAGGAGGGCGACGCTGCAAGTTGCCGTAAAAGCGCTTAAGACGGATGGCGGTGTTTTGTTACACGCTTTAGGGAAGGAATAGAATTTTAGTGCCTTTTGCTTTGAAAATCAAGAGTATTTTGGTGTCGCAGCCTGTGCCTGCGTCGATCGAGAAATCGCCATTCAACGAAATAACCCTCAAGCATAATGTCAGGGTGGATTTCCATCCCTTTATACGGGTCCAGGGAGTCAGTCTCAAAGAATTCATGAGCCAAAGGGTTGAAGTACTCGACCACTCGGCAGTGATTTTTACGAGCCGCACTACGGTAGATCACTTTTTCCGGATATGCGAGGAGGCGAGGATAGCTATTCCGGAAACGATGAAATATTTTTGCATGACAGAGGCCGTTGCGCTTTATCTGCAAAAATATATCGTTTACCGTAAGCGCAAGATATTTTTTGCCAACGGATCGTTCACTAATTTTATGGAGCTGGTGGTTAAGCACAAAGATGAAAACTTCCTTATCATCTTATCCGAGCCGCATAATCCCGAGTTGCCATTCACTATGGAGAAGTTGAAAATGCGTTTCCATAAGGTGATACTTTCGCGTACGGTAGCCAACGACCTCAGCAGCGTCGATCTGCGGAGCTATGATATGCTGGCATTTTATAGTCCGTCGGAAATTTCGATCCTCGTATCCCAATACGGCAAGGAGGGGCTGCCCACCATAGCCGCTTTCGGGGAGAGCACGGCAAGGGCTGCCATAGAGTCCGGCCTTGAGGTCGGTATCATGGCTCCCACCCCCCAGTCGCCGTCGATGACCAAGGCAGTGGATTTATACCTTACACAGGTTGCGGGAGGGATGGTCCCCGAAGCGGTAGTTCTGGCACACAATACCCAGAGTGAGGATTTTATAAAACAGCAGGAGGCTAAAGCCAGCCGCCGCAGCCGTCTCAAAGTCTCAGACAAGATATCGAAGGGCAAAGCCAAAAAAAACTCGAAAACGGCCAAGACCCCAGATGCGCGGGGAACAAACAAAATGGCGGTGAAAGGGAACTCTGCAAAGAATGTCGCCAGAAATAAGATTTCTACGGTAAAAAAGGCGGCGCCCCTTAAGACAGATACGTCTGGTACAAAATAACGCGTCTGAGAAATTATTTAGAAGCTGTTTTGAATTTATTCATCCGTTCTTTTATCCTCTTTTCCGCACTTTCCTGCGGTGTGATTCGTTGAACAGGGGCCGCCATTCGCCTCGTCCCACCGCGAGAAATCACCGGCAAAACGATATAAAATAATCTTGTTAACAAATCCAAACAGCTTCTTAATTTTCCATAGGAAATTTAAACAGTTTCTAAGTTCGGGAGGTGGCATACCGCAAATATGAAATTTTTACGAAGTTATTTTATATCGTTTTGCCGGTGATTTCTTTGTGATGGAATGAAGCAAATAATGGTCCCAGTTTCACGGAACCCATCGTATAAAACGGGACCCTGATATTCTTAACAATTTCCGGGAGCATGGGCCTCTGTCTGTAACACATCTGCATAACAGTGAGTGAATCGAATTTCAGGTTTCCTAAAGGTGAACGTCTTTGCGGAGAGAAAAATGTATCGCGGCTTTTTGCAAGCAACGATACCGGGTTCATTTATCCATTCCGCTATGTGTTTATTTGTGAGCCTATTGCCGAGCCGGGTTCTGGTGTGCGCCTGCTGATATCGGTTCCCAAACGAAACCATAAAAGAGCCAACAGGCGCAACCTGATTAAACGGCGCACACGAGAAGCATATCGTCTCAATAAATCGGGCATCGGGTATGCGATTGCACCGGCATACTCCTTGTCGATAGGTCTTGTGTATATTTCAAAAGAGGTGCTTGAATACAAAACCATAGAAACATCTCTGAAACGTATCTTGGGAGAGATTCAAAAAAGAAGTTGCAGCTACGCAACCGAATCCGCCCCGAACGATTAACTGGGCCATTATTTAACGATCCGGGGTTGGGGGCGATTGGGGCGGCCCGGCGGTTGCCGTTGCGGGGGGCGGTGGGGGTGGGG
>JAVBMJ010000065.1:0-6763 GCA_031552535.1 Rikenellaceae bacterium | reverse complement strand
GATTTAATGATATTCCGGTGACGATTTCTGTGTGAAAATCAAGGCGCATAGCGGTGCCCTATGTAACGAGATTTTCACGCTGGAAAGCGGCCCGGAAGAACTTATAATACTTTCCATAGGAAATTTAGACAGACTCTAAGATCAATGTATGTGACTACCCTAATTCAAAAGGCGGAAAATTTTCTGCCTTTTGAATTAGGTATCAGTTCGAAAAATCAGATAGGTTCTGAATTTTCCATAGGAGGGCAGCTATTAACCTCGACCTATGTTAGTTTTCCTGTGTGCTCCATGAACTTCCACCGGCTTCTCGTCGTCACATTTTGCCGTTTCGCCGACCGAAAGTGCGCAACCCGGTAAAAAATGGGTATCTTCGCGACCGGATAACAGGGAAATAAATATGGGGAGGAAGATTTTAGCGACAACCGTTTTGCTGCTGGCATGGATGGGATTGTCGGCCCAACAGACGGGCACGGTAACGGCAACGGTTACTGACGCCGCCACCAAAGAAGCGGTAGTGGGAGCGGTAGTGGAGCTGGCATTGGTGAAAGACTCGCTTGCACAGAAAAAATACACCACATCGGCGGCCAAAGGAGTGGTGTCGATGCCGGGAATAGCTTATGGCGAATACCGCATGACGGTCACATTCCTCGGCTATGCCCCATGGGTGAAACAGATAACGGTGTCGGGATCGAGGACCAATGCGGGCGCCATAGCGTTGGAACAGGAGGCCAAACGCATAGACGATATAGTGCTTGAGGTACAAGCGATGCGCACTTCTCAGAAAGGCGACACGGTGGTTTACAATGCCGACGCGTTCAAAGTGAGCAAAGATGCCGACGCCGAGGGGTTGCTGGCCAAAATGCCGGGCCTGACCGTGGTCAACGGCGAGGTCGAAGCCCAGGGGGAACAGGTAAAAAAGGTGTTCGTCGATGGCAAGGAGTTCTTCGGCGGCGATGTCGCCACGGCTATCAAAAATCTCCCGGCCGAAGCCGTGTCGAAGGTCGAAGTGTATAACAAACTCAGCGATCAGGCTCAATTCACCGGTGTCGACGACGGCGAGGGCTACAAAGCCATAAACATCGTAACCAACCCTTCGATGCGTAATTCGGCATTCGGAAAACTCAACGCGGGTTACGGTTTCAACGACCTCTACAATGCCGGCGGCAACATTAACTTTTTCAAGGGGAAGCGCCGTTTTTCGATAATCGGCATGGGCAACAATATCAACCAGCAGAACTTCTCTACCGAGGACATATTGAGCGTGACGGGAGGAAGCGGAGGAGGCGGCATGCGTTCACGCGGCGGTGGCCAGGTCAGAATGCAGCGCGGGGGCGGCGGAAGCGGCCGCGACTTCATGGTGGGCCAGCAACCGGGTATTTCGAAGGTGGGCGCCATAGGATTCAACTACACCGACTCGTGGAGCCCGAAGATAGACTTCGAGGGGAGTTATTTTTTCAACACGAGCCGCAATGAGAACCAACAACTGGTCGACAGGCAGTATTTCAGCGAAACTCCGACGGTGCAGGTCTATGACGAAGCCTCATCGACCTGGTCGCGTAACACCAACCACCGCCTCAACGCCAAACTCGACTATAAAATATCCGAGATTCAAACGCTGATGCTTCGTCCGAGCATCAGCTTCCAGCGATATTCGTCGGACAACAACGAATTATCGCACACAGGGCAGTACACCGAACCGGCCAACGACCTCATTACGGGCCTCTACGACATTATAAGCGGCGGCAACTCCATCTCAAACGGCTACAACATATCGACCGGTGTCGTCTACCGCCTGCGCCTGGGTAAGCCGGGCCGCACGATAACCTTCGAGGGCACGGGAAGGATCAGCAAGAACGACAGCGACCGCCAGTCGCTATCGTTCACCGACTATAACGACGGGACGAGTTCGTGGCCCGACATCACCGACAACCGCCTTACGGCGGCGCGCTCGTCGGGCTACCGTGTGGACGGAAACCTTATCTACACCGAACCACTGACCGAAAAATCGCAGGTAGTGATGCAGTACCGCCTGGGGTACAACTATTCCGATGCCGACAACCAAACGTTGCGCAGCGACGGCGTTTTGCCTTATCTTCCGGCCCCGGACTACTCCAATGTCTCCAATAGCGGCTATCTTACGCAACGCGTCGGTCCAGGGTACCGTTACGGCAGCGACAAGGCGGTTATTGTAGCCAACGTGTTTTATCAGAAGGCCACGCTGTCGCTGGACCAGACCCTGCCTTCGGTACTCGACAAGAGGGCCTCGTTCGACAATATCGTCTACTTCGGAATGGTGAATTTCAATTTCTCACAGAGTACTTCGCTGAGGCTCTTCACGCGTTCGAGCACCGACAATCCGTCGATCTCGCAACTGCAACGGGTGGCGCAGGGTTCGAACATACAGAATGTGTCGACAGGGAACCCTAACCTGAAACAGAGCTACGCCAACGATGTGATGATGTTCTTCACCCGTTCGAGCGTAACGAAAGGGCGCACGCTGATGGTAATGCTCGGAGGCAGTCTTCGCAGCGACTATATAGCCGACTCGACCGTTTACTTGGGAGCGGCGGGAGCGGTGATCGATGGCTACACGGTGGGGGCCAACGGCCAGTTCACCAAACCGGTCAATATGGACGGCTACCGCAATTTCCGTTCGCGCATAAGCTACGGGACCCCGGTGAAGTTCATCAAAAGCAACATCAATTTCAATATGGGCTACGACATGAGCCGTTCGCCGAGCATAATCGACGGCGTCGCCAACTTCTCGACGGGCAACTACTTCAGCGGAGGCGCGGTGCTGGGCAGCAATATCAGCGAGAAGATCGACTTCACATTCACCTATAACGGGGGCTACAACCTTGTAAAGAACAGCTTCAATACCAAGAACGACAACACCTATTTCAGCCAGGCGGCTACCGGGCGGTTTAAGTGGGACATCGGCAGTTTCACGCTGCGCGGCGACGCATCATATTCCCAATACAAAGGCATCAGCCAGGACTACAATGAGCATTATGTAATATGCAACGCCCAGATAGGCAAGAAAATATTCAAAAACAAACGCGGCGAGATAAACATCGGAGTCTACGACATTTTCGACCAGAACAAGAGCTTCTCGCGCAACGTCACCTCACGCTATATAGAGAATGTGACCAATGTCGTGCTGGGTCGTTATGTGGGTATAAACCTCATCTACAACTTGCGTAAATCAGGTGCCGGACAGGGCGGCGAACGTAGCGGTGGCACTTCTCAGGGCCCTTTCGGCCCTCCTCCCGGAGGCGGCAGGCAGGTGATCATCTTCGACGGTCCCGGCCCGAGGTTTTAGAAACGGTTTAGGGCGTGTTAACATAAACGGGTATTTTTCGATTTTGAGGCTATTTTTGTCTCATGCAAACCACTTCTTTGAAGGAATATCGGAAATATTTCAAGAAAAATTGGCAAAGCAGGAGGCGAAAAGAGCGTTGAAAGCGGAGATGATCTGATCATTTATGTTAACACGCCCTAAGTCAATGAAAAAACGCCCGATGCGGTGATAATCACATTGTCGGGCGTTTGATCTTGCGGCCAGGGGCGGCATGGGATCTGTTTACTTCGCTATAGGTTATCGTTTTCCCTCCTATTGAGCAGGCAGCCAACGCGGGTCGCCGGCACGAATGGCAAGCTGACCCGGGCCCTGGACCGTAAAGTCGCCGTTTGCGGGATCTTTCAGTCGCGGATCCGTTTCCAGATGCGTCCCGCTATTGTCGTAATTTTCTGCAATTTCGCCGGTTACGAAAGCTCCGTCGAACCAATATGAGTTTTGATCGAGCGAACGCGCCATATTCGTAGCGCCACTCAGAAAACGTCTTACAACAGCCCTGTTTCCACAATCGACGAATATGTTTTTGTGCAGGGTGAGGTATCCGACGCCTGGCACGGATAATCCGGCATAATTACCCATCTGCCCTCCCTTCGATACCTGCCAGAACGTGCAGTTCCTGATATCAAGGCCCGCGGAGGTCCATCCCCAATTCGTATTCGAAGTTGCACGGTTCGCGTTGCCCTGGATGAAGTTGATGTTGGAACTATTCTGGTTATAGAATGTACTGTTGACAAGAATGCAGTCTTTTATGAATCCTCCCCGCCAATAAATAGCGTACTCACCGGTGTGGTTTTGCTCAATCACACAATCCTTAATCATTAACGTCTTAACAGCATACTTCATGTTGTTGTCGTAATACAGCCGTTTCGTAAGGTTCTTTATATTGCAGGATTGAATAACGAAAGGCGAAGAAACCGTTATCCAGCCATTGTCCATCGCCGCCGCATTCATCGTATAGGAAAAATTGAATACGGACGCAGCGGTGAAGTTGGAGCATTCAAGGTCGACGAACTTCAACGTATAGGCGCCCTGTTCGCTCATGAAACAGCCGGCATTCATCGTAATCGTGGCGTGATGGAGTTTGTCTCCGCGAATTGTAACGTTGGTAAGTCCGATATTGATGTCTGCCGACATTGTGTAATTACCGCCGGCTACCAGTTCGTAAACCAATCCGGCGTTGCTTGCCGGAATAGGAGTCTCCGTAAAATAAGCACTCAGGTCAACGCCATCGGGGATAGAGGCCACAGCCGTACTCAGCGTGGTAAACGCAGCTTCCGAAGCAGCCTCCGCATCTTTGGTGTTGTGCTTCGTGCTGCCGAGCGTCCTGATGCTGATGCTATATTTGGTATCTTCCGACAAGTCGCGTTCGACCGAACATCCTTCGATGACCTGCTTTTCTTCACCCACGACCACCGGGGCTGCGGGATCGTCTACATTGAAGAAAGAAAACTCGTATCCGCCGGCTCCCTCTACTTCCTGCCATGTGATCGTTGCTTTGGTGCCATCCTCGCTCGGAGTTACCACAATTTCGCCTGCCTTGGGAGACTCCAGGGTCACCGGTTCGGGCTTGGGCTCCGGTTTGTCATCTGCGCAGGAAAATGCCCCGAACAGGAATGCACAAAAACAGAAAACTTTCGCCCACTTCATAAATTGAATCTTCGTCATAAATCAAACTTTAGGTTGTACTTAAAAATATATAAATAGAATGGTGATTATAAAATAATTAACAAGAAGTCATTCCGCAATACGACAATTGCGGCAAAGGTAGGACTCCCCCAGCAGCTGTGACTTAACAAATTGCGTATTTGATTTGACAAATCGTAAAAAACATGCAGGAAACGGCTCCCTGTGCAGGAGCCGTTTCCGTTTTTTCATCCGAGGCAAAGACGATTATTCCAGGCTGTTGCGTTTTATCGATTCCCGGTACGTAGTCCCGGTTACCTGGCGGAACATGCGGCTGAAAGCCGAAGCGTGCATGAAACCCGATGCTTCGGCTACCTGCTCCTGCAACATGCCGGGGTTGTTGCTCAGTAGTTCCCGGGCCCAGGCGATGCGGCGGCGGTTGACCACTTCGGAGAACGACAATCCGTAACGTTCGTTGATCATCCGCGAGATGTAGGTGCGATTGGTATTCATCATCAGGGCCACATCGTCCAGCCGCAGGTCGTTTTGCAAAAAGATATGATCCTGATCCATCAGACGGTCGAACTCGGCGGCCAGCCTTGCCTGTTTGCCATCGATCTGAGCGGTGCTTTTGTCTTTCTCCGACGTGTCGTCCCGCGGCTGAACCAACAGGTCGCCGCGCCGCTCTTCGCCGGCAAGATCGGCTGCGGTGTATTTCAACTCGCAGACGTTATACCCCATGGCGAAAGAGACGATGCCTGTTGCGGCCATGATGCAGCATCCCCAGACCTGGTGGTCGTAATAATAGAACCGTCCTGCCGAAGCCGCAACAAGACATAAGAGGAGTGCGAAGACCAGCCAGAGCATCGTCCGGTTGTTTTCCATCGATTTGCCTTCGGGGTTGGAGAAAAAGTCGTCCAGACGGCGGCGATAACGTAAATAGCGGATCACCGCATAAACCACGACGGCCAACAGTTGCAATCTGGCGGCTATGTTATAGAGGGTGACACTCACAAAATAAAGGACCCGGTAGGTGGGTTCGACCGCCTGCCGTGCGGAGGCTCCGCCGTGTGACATTTCGGACATAATGGCCGGTGCCTGTTGTCCGTCCACCGCACTGTAAAGTACTACCGTGCCTGTGCCTATGAGCAATGCGGGCAGCAACCACATGGCGTCGCGCCATGTCAGCGGACGCTCATCGGTGAGCGAACGGTAGTAGAAATACAGAAACGCAGGGAAAGCCAGCATGGTGAACGCCTCAACGATATCCATCCTGTAAAAGAGTTCCCGTTCGTTGCCGCTCAGGTAAGTCGCCCAGATGAATCCATTAACCGCCAGCAGCAGCGATGTGCCGATCCATATGTTCTGTGGGCGCAGGTTACGGCGTACCCGGCATGCCAAGGTCGCCGACCAAAACAGGTTGGCGAAACAGGGAAGCAGCAGAAGAAAGTAGTATAACATCAGCATGACACTAAAAAACACCTTCCGGCACCCGGATAAAATATAACCCGCAAAAACGGAAATCCCCGAAACGGAACTCAACCCGGAGTGTGGTCGCTTGCGTTAACACGTCCTAGTTTCGGTTGCAAACTATTCTCAGGACTATTTGCATAATGTATAATGAGCAAAACCCGGTTGGCATTAGGTCCTGTTAACATAAATTATCGACGATTATAGCTAACGTAATGAATGCACAGAACATCGTGTCGAGTTTTTCATATCTGGTAAATATTCGTCTGAACCGTTTGATTCTGCGAAAAAGTCTTTCGACTTCGTTTCGAC
>JAVBMJ010000059.1:0-12536 GCA_031552535.1 Rikenellaceae bacterium | reverse complement strand
TATTTGAGACTTATTTCGAGATGGATTTTGATTTTTGAAAAAGGAGCTTGGCGGGCCAAGTGACTGATGAAAAAAACAAAAGACGCTCGAAAGAATCTCAAAAAATATTGATAAAACAAAAAATCATAGCCCCTGGAATATCCAAATAATTGTTGAGCATTACTTATAACCAAAATATTAAAACCATGGCAAATGTAAATGTTTATCTCTCGTTCGACGGCACATGCGAGGCCGCGTTCAATTTTTACAAATCGGTCTTCGGCGGCCAGTTCAATTATGTGGGACGCTTCGGCGATATGCCCTCGACCGAGGGACCCATTCCCGATGCGGAAAAGAACAAAATCATGCACATGAGCCTGCCTATCAGCAAGGAGACGATACTGATGGGCAGCGACACCTCCGAAGCGCTCGGCGCACCGAAACTGGTAGTGGGCAACAACTTCTCGATCTGTGTTGGAGTTTCGTCGAAAGAGGAGGCCGACAAGCTCTTCAATGGGCTTTCCGCTGGCGGACAAGTTGGCATGCCTCTTGAAGAGACGTTCTGGGGTTCGTACTTCGGCATGTGTACCGATAAATTCGGTATCAACTGGATGTTCGACTACGAATTGCCCAGGAAGTAGTAGGCTACGGTTTATAACCGGGTTTATGTGAATACCGGTTATGCGGATTTTGCCGCATAACCGGTATTTGCATAAACCCTGACAGAGGACATGCGATTCGCAAAAAATTGCATGTCTTCAGGGGAGGGCATCCCTGCCGGGAGCCTATCCCCGACCATTTCCGCCTATAGTTATCTTATTTTTACCGGCCGGCCCAACTATTCCGGAGATAAAGCCTTATATTTGCCCTTGCCCAGGCAACCTCGCTATGGTTGTCACGAACAACGATGCCGGGACGGTAGAGATATTATGAAGAGAATAAATAAATACATTACCGATGCCGGATATTGCTCCCGGCGCGAAGCCGACGCCTACATCAGCCAGGGGCGTGTGACGATAAACGGCCGCGAGGCTGCGTTGGGCGATTCGGCAGGAGAGGGCGATGTGGTCGAGGTGGACGGCGAACGGGTCGGCGCCAAAGCCAGGAAGGCTGTATATATCGCCTGCCACAAGCCGGTTGGAATCACCTGCACAAGCGAAAAAAGCGACAGGACCAACATCGTCGATTTCCTGGGATATAAAGAACGTATCTTTCCCGTGGGCCGCCTGGACAAGGATTCCGAGGGGTTGATCCTGTTGACCAACGATGGGGATATCGTCAATAAGATACTAAGGGCGGGGAACAACAATCCCAAAGAATATATCGTGACGGTAGACAGACCGATAACCGGCGATTTCTTAAGCCGTATGGCCGACGGGGTGCATATCCTGGGCACACGCACCAAACCGTGCAAAATATTCCGCCGGGGCGACACTACATTTGTGATACATCTGACCCAGGGGCTTAACCGCCAGATCCGCCGCATGTGCCAGGCGTTGGGCTACAAAGTAGTGCGTCTCAGAAGGGTGAAGGTGCTCAACATCCCGTTGGGAGACCTCGAACCAGGGCGCTGGCGCTACCTGACGGCCGACGAAACGCGGGAAATGCACCTCCTGCTGGCCGGCTCGTCGGGGACAGAAGAGGCGTCGAATGAACGGAAAGCCTCCTCACCTCGCGAAAACTCCAAAAGGGCGGGCTCATATGCCGACTACCGCAGACAGGGCAAAACTCCATCACGCATGTCCCGTGCGGAAAGCCCGGGACGAAAACCTGTCTCCGATCTTCCGGGTAAACGGACAACGGCCAGACCAGCCGCTTCGCCGGAAACAGCTAAACCCATAGCCAAACAGGGTGCCTTAGTCAGGCATGCGGCAAAGCCCACGGCAAAACAGGGCGGCAGGCCTGTGGCAAAAACTTCTCCGTACACCGTATCCACAGCAAAGCGCCAGGCATCTACCGCGAAGCCCACAGCGAGACCATCGGCGGGGCATGTGTCAAAACGTCATGCCGGGCCGGGCCGCAAAACAAAACGATAGGGCATGGCCATACGGAGGCATAAAGTATTCCTGCATTACCTGATATGATATTGATTATGGCGCCCACATTCTCCGCACGTACGGCTTTTCTGGCAACAGTGCCGATCCAAATCTTCGGTCTGTATTGGGTGTTATCCAATCCTTCGCTACCCGTACCCCGTTTTGTCGAGGACCCGGCATTGTTGTTATACATAATTTCAATGTTCGTACTGTTAGGTTACGGATGGGTTAAAAAATTCCCTGAATGGACCATCCCCTCGATTGGCTTCTGCATTATGTTCTCCTTATATTGCACCATGCTCGGCATCCCGAACTCAAGCGAAGGGCGGCTGTTCGGCCTTTGGGCATTCCTGCCATTGATACTTACTTTATCGATTGCCGTAATATTCAACCCTTCTTTTAGCCCCCTGGTAGCTTTAAGGGATAAGATCAGGGACGACAAATCATTGATACTTTTCAGTATTTATGGATTTTTCCCTCTCCTTGTATGGATACTGGCTGATGAGATTGATAAAGCGTGGCTAATTATTGTCGCAATATTCTCCACTATTATACTTTCGGCGGGAATGTATTTATATTTGAGATGCGATAACAAAAGTGCCGGAATCGCGGCGCTATCCGTATCCTCCACTGTAAGCGTCGTAATTATACCTCTTATCTACTATTTATATTGGGCTATTTAGGGGTCTGCCGGCCTAAAGTATCACCATTTTAAGTCCGAAGGCAAGGCTGAGTATGTCGGTGAACTTCACACAGCGGTTCGAGGCGCTCGATATTATGTAGAGGTCGCACGAACTTATCTCGTAATATAACGTCAACTTGCGCGACGGCATCCGCGGATTCACATTCCACGTCACCCCCTGTCCCAGAAAGGCATGGAACCGCACACGGGTCGAAAATTTGTAATAATTATTGGGATAGCGGTCGGGTTCGCGACCCCAGAAGTCGTCATCGAGCACCGAGTTTACAAAAAGTCCCGTCATCAGGGGCTCGAAAGACCAGCGGCTGTCAAGAGGCACATGCCACGGCACGTAAGTCTGTTTCAGCGTGATGGTAAACGCCCAGTCGCTTCCCGAAAAACGAGGGATGATCCCTACGAAGAAGTCGGTTTCCCACTGCTCCCGGCGACCGTAATCCCACCCCACTGCTCCCGAAAGAAGGCCAATGGATCCTGCATACTGTAGCTTGGTGTGTGTCGGGATCAGCCTGTCCCACAGATCGCGGTAACGTTCCTTGTGATGGAGGAAACGTTGTTCGTCCTTCTCTTCCCAGGTAATTTTATGTGACGTATCTTTAGCCGGGACAGTATCTTGGGCCAGGACTTCCCGGGATGCCAGCATCAACAACCCGACCGCGGAATATTTAATAATATACCACCTCATAATCATATCCTTCGGGGGTTAATGTGAACACCATATAACAATTATCCCTCATTGCGGAGCACCCGTAATAGATCACCCCGTCGCCGAACAGGTCGTTCTGCTCAAGGCGGTGATTGTGGGCGTGCAGGCAAAAACGTACGTCGGGGAACTGTTTCAGCAACATCTGGAACACCTGCGAGACATTATTGTTGAACTCTATCTGTCCCGGTGGAATATGCATTACAGGCACCACACGCGCCACCTGGTTATGATCCACACATTGAAGTTCATCGTAAATGAAGGCAAAGTCGGGTACCGGGTGGGAATAATCGAACTCCAGGGCACAGGTGTTCATACACAGAAACAAGTTGTCGCCCGCTTTGAACGAAAAATTCTCGGCCCCGAACATGTCGTCGTAAACATCTATCCCGTGGCCTATGATATCGTGGTTGCCGATCAGCGCAACGTAGGGAACCTTAAGACGGTTCATTATATCCCTCACCCAGCCGAACTCCCTGGTAAGCCCGAAATCGGTTATATCTCCTCCGTGTATGACGAAATCTATATCATCCCGGGCATTGAGGTGCTCGACGAATTTCCCGGTTTCGTCGTACCACCTTTGCGAGTCGCCCATGAAAGCGAAACGTATCACATCCTTGCCCTCGCAGGCGTCTTCGATGCGGGTTATGTTTTTGGCATTGATTCCGGTTTCCCCATCGATCCTAACCTCGTAGGGGTGGTATTCTATCAGGTCGCAACCGGCCAGCAACATGGCCAGGGCGGGGATGCAATATTTCAACATGTATATCTATAGTAATCCCGGCCTGCCATATATGATAGCCCGGGAGGTGGTTATTATGAGGTAAGGGTACGGACTATTTGAAAATATGCCTGTAATCTTCTTCGGCTTTGGCCAGATAGGTGTGGAACCCTAATTGCGAGGCTGTTTCGATGTTTGCCGGGCCGTCGTCGATAAAGAGCGTTTCGTGCGCTTCGAATCCGGCTTCTGAGATCATCTTGTGGAATATCTCTGGCGACGGCTTGGCCACGCCCATTTTATATGAGAGGAACAGACGGTCGAAATAGTCGTTTATAGTGTGCCCGTCATGCGAAAACCATTGTCCGACAATGTAATCAAACATTATAGCATTGGTATTGCTAAGCATGTAGACCTTATAATATTTGCGCAGGTCGAGCAGCATGTCGAGTTTATATTGCGGCATGTCGACCAGAAAATCACAAAGCGCACGGTCTATCATCTCCGGAGTTACGGGCTTCGTACTTTTAGATATTATATAGTCATAGAGTTCCTGCGGCGAGGTCTGCCCCTCTTCCAGGGAGAGGAATATCCCGGATTGCTTGTAAGGATCGAGCAACTCCCCGGCTTCCGGATAGCCTATCTCGGCAAAACTGCGCACACATCTTTCGCGATCCAGGTCGAGCAACACCCCTCCCAGGTCGAACACGATATTTTTAACCATTTCCATATTTTTGTCCATCGCCGGCAAAGGTAATTATTTTCCCTTACAATAATTACCGGGTTGTCCGTGCCTGCAAGGCAGGTATTAACCTATTCTTTACCGGATGTTAAAAATTACCTGCATTTTGATAAATTGTTAAAGTTACTTGAAAGGTATATGTCTACTTTTGAATTGTGGAAAACCCCTTTCACATGCCGTTTTACCCCTGCAGAACCGAATGAAACTTCTAAATAATCTAACTAACTTACTAATTATGACAGGAATTAAACCTAAAACAGGACGGTCCGCGACTCTTTGCAGGGTGTTTGCGGTCACCTTCGTTTTCTTGTCTCTTACACTAAACCTCAATGCCCAGACAAGGACTGTCAGGGGAAGTGTAAAAGATGTCTCCGGAGCGCCGGTCATCGGGGCTACCGTTGTAGCGAAGGGCACCAATGCCGGTGTTACCACCGATGCCAGGGGAAATTACTCGATCAACGTTCCCGGTTCAGCTTCAACGCTGGTCTTTTCGTTTATAGGTTACGAAAGCCAGTCTGTCCAGTTAGCCGCTTCGCAGACGGCGCTCGATGTGACGTTGCATGAGTCGGCTACCGCAATCGAAGAGGTTGTGGTAAACGTAGGTTACGGTACGGTACGTAAAGTCGATCTCACGGGTTCGGTTGCGTCGGTATCGTCAAAGATACTGGAGAACGCACCTGTGGCTTCCACCGCAGAAGCTATTGCAGGCCGCATGGCCGGTGTGAGGGTCACTACGGCCGAGGGTTCGCCAGATGCCGATGTGAAGATCCGCGTCCGCGGGGGCGGTTCGGTTACCCAGGACAACTCGCCACTCTATATTGTTGACGGTTTTGTAGTCAGCAGCATCAGCGACATTTCGCCGAGCGACATCCAGTCTATCGACGTGTTGAAAGACGCTTCCACTGCGGCCATCTACGGGTCGCGCGGCGCAAACGGCGTTGTGATGATCACCACCAAAGGCGGAAAAGAGGGTAAAACAACCATCTCGTTCAATACCTATCTTGGGGTTAAGGAGATATCTAAAACCCTCGATGTGCTGAACCCATACGAGTACGTATTGTGGCAGTATGAGCTCACGCGCGGCAACACCGACGGGATCAAGACTTTCGAGAAATATTACGGTGCTTTCGACGATATTGACCTTTACAAGCCAAAACACGGCACCGACTGGCAGGACGAGGTGTTTGGCAATACCGGTTTCCAGCAATATTACAACCTCAGCGTAAGCGGCGGGACCAAAGCCACCAAATATAATGTCGGTCTTACGCGCAATACCGAAGACGGCATCATGCTCGGTTCGGGATACGAGCGCAACAACATAACCGCTAAACTCTCGACCGAACTGAGCAAGGTGTTCACGATGGATTTCAACGCCCGTTTCGCCCTTACCAAGGTAGACGGGGCCGGAACTTCGAGCACGGGAACCAACTCGCGCCTTAAACATGCGATAAAATACGCCCCGGTGAATGGCCTGGTGAACTTCGATTACGAGGATGAGGACTCGGAGAGTTCGTCGAACCCGAGTATATACTACAACCCGGTGACACTCACCAACGACGACTATAAGTTCGTCGAGCGCCGCCAGCAGGTTTATAACGTGGCCATCAACTATAAGCCGGTCAAAGGCCTGAGGATACGCTCGGAATGGGGCGGAGAGTGGGGCAACGAACGTACCGACCGCTTTTACGGCCCTTCGACCTCGCAATCGCGCAACAATGCCAACGGCCTTCCGATAGCCGGTATCCAGACCAAGGAGGCGGAGCGTTTCAGCAACACCAACACCGCGACCTACGACTGGAAAGATTTCATAAAAGGCCACGACCTGACGTTTCTGGCAGGTGAGGAGACCAACATATACAACTATAACACCATCACCACCGAGGCGCGCGGTTTCTCGAAGAACACCCGTCCCGAAGGCGCCTTCGCCATGATGAACATGGCCACGGCCCAGCCCATCGTCACTTATGTGAGCCCCGGCGAGAGGATGCTGTCGTTCTTCGGCCGCGTCAACTACAGCGGCCTGGACCGTTACCTGCTCACCGTCACGTTTCGCGCAGACGGCAGCAGCAAATTCGCCAAGGGTAACCAGTGGGGGTACTTCCCGTCGGCCGCCGCTGCCTGGAGGATCTCGGAAGAGAAATTCATGAAGAGTACTCACGACTGGCTGAGCAACCTCAAAGTACGCCTCAGCTACGGTGAAGCCGGCAACAACCGTATAGCCGACAACCTGTGGCAGGCCCTCTACACGACCAATGTGCCGAGCAGCAAATACTATTACATAGGCGATGTCCCACAGAACCAGCTTATTCCCGATCCGGATGCAGGTTTGGCCAACCCCGGCCTGAAATGGGAAACCACCGTCACTCGCGACCTGGGTCTCGATGCCGGTTTCTTCAATGGACGCCTCAACGCAACTATCGACCTCTACTGGAATACCACGAAAGACCTGCTTATAAAGAGCAAGATACCCGACGCCACAGGCTACGCTTACCAGTATAAGAACCTGGGCCAGACCTCAAACAGGGGTATAGAGATCACCCTCGACGGAGCCATCATCCAGAAGAAAGACTTCAACCTTAACGCCTCGTTCAACATTTCGTTCAACAAGAATAAGATCGACAAGCTCGACGATCCTTTCACCGCGTCGACCTACTGGTTCTCGGGCGGCAAAACCCCCGATGCCGACTATTGGATCGAAGAGGGCAAGGAGATCGGCCTGATCTACGGTTATGTCTACGACGGGATGTACTCCTTCAATGACTTCACTTATGTTCCCAACGCCGACCCCTCGAAGGCAGGCACATGGAAGCTCAATGTCAGGGATGCCAATGGCAATCTGATCCCCAACAACCAGGCGCTGGTTTCACAGTCGATATTCGCTCCCGGAGCGCTCAAATTCAAGAAGATTTCGGCAGAGAACGGCGACGACCAGGTGCTGACCGCTACGGGCGACCGTACGATCATCGGTAATGTCAACCCGATCCATACCGGCGGTTTCTCGCTGGGCGGCAACTGGAAAGCTATCGATTTCTCGGTGTTCTTCAACTGGTCGTACGGCAACGATATATATAACGCCAACCGCCTCGAATTCTCGGGCTATCCCGATTCGAAGCTCTATGGCAATATCCTCAACGACTTCAACTCTTCGCAGCGTTTCTCGTATGTGAACAAGGAGACCGGCGCGTTCATGACCAACGATCCGGCGGCCCTTCAGGAGTATAACAAGAATGCAACGATGTTCAGCCCGCTCTTCACGTTGGAGCCCGTGCATTCGTGGTGCGTAGAGGATGGATCGTTCCTAAGGCTCAATACCGTTACAGTGGGATACACGCTTCCCAAAAAGTGGACTTCGAAGATATCCATCTCCACGTTGCGCATCTATGTCACGGGTTATAACCTTTACACCTGGACCAACTACAGCGGCTACGATCCCGAAGTCGATGCTTTCGCGTCGAATCCCCTTACCCCGGGCGTAGACTACTCGGCATTCCCGCGCGCACGTACCTTCATAGGTGGCATCAATATCACTTTCTAACGATCCAAGACAATGAATATGAAAAAAATAATATTTTCAGTAGTCACGGCGGCCGTAGCGCTGGGTTTCCAGTCGTGCCAGGATTTCCTGGAGACCTCCTCGCCTTCTACTTTCACTCCGCCCACCGTTTATGAGAATGTGGACTACGCCAACGATGCTGTCATGGGCATCTACTCCAACTTTGCTATCGACCGCTCTTATGCACAGACCCTGTCTGTAAACATGCCCACCGGATCGGATATGGAATTTATGAAGTTCACCCCCGATAACGTGGGTACTTACACGGGTGCCGGTACCGGCGACGCCCGCGCCATAGGCAACCACCTGGCCACTCCTTCGACGGCTTACCTGAAAGACGTGTGGTTGAGCCTCTACAAAACGGTGGAGTACGCCAACCAGGTTATCGAAGGCATCAACAACAGCCCTCTGATGTCGTCGGGAGGCGAGCAGGACAAGGCCAAAATGAGATCGTACCTGGCCGAAGCTACAGTGTTGCGTGCATGGTGCTACCTGGAGATCACCCGCATCTGGGGTGATGTGCCCTTCAAGACAACCCCTTCGCAGCCCGACGGATCGAATTTCTACCTTCCGAAGACCGACATCATGGATATTTACCAATACCTGATCGAAGATGTTGACAAGGTGGCTGACTTTCTGCCCTGGGGAAGCAAAGCCGGTAGCAAGGAGCGTATCCAGCGCGGTTTCGCCAAAGGCCTGGTGGCACGTATGGCTCTCTATCGCGGAGGCTGGTACTTTAATACCAGCAAGCAGTGGGTGCGTAAAAGCGACTGGAAGACCTATTACACCATCGCACGCGAGCGCTGCAACGAGATCATGACCAGCCCGAATAACCCCCACGGGTTGAACCCAAGCTACCAGAACGTCTTCATGACGCAGTGCCAGCGCAATAACGATCCTTACGGCGAAAGCCTGTTCGAAATAAGCATGGGCTTCAGCTCGGTAGGTAAAACGGGCGAACTGGGGCACCTGATCGGGGTTCCGTTCTTCGAAACCTCGACCAAATACGGCGGCACGACCCAGTTCCAGGTGCAGACATCGGCGGCTTATTTCTACTCGTTCGATCCCAACGACCAGCGCCGTGACGTGTCGGTCACTTATTACCGCTACGATAAAACCCCGAAGCAGCTTATTCCCGGCGATCCTTACGACACATACCATATCGGCAAATGGTCGTTGAAGTGGATGCGCAACGACTACATCGAAGCTAAGAAAGTGGCAGGAACGGGTAAAGTGGCCACGGGCATACATTTCTGCCTGATGCGCTACTCCGACGTGCTTTTGATGTTTGCCGAGGCCGACAACGCCATCAACGGTGCTCCTTCGGCCGATGCCAAGGACGCCCTCTTCCAGGTGCGCAAGCGCGCGTTCCCGAAAGCGCAGGAAGGCGCCGTACAAACCTATGTAAACAGTTTTGGAACCGAGAGCGCTTTCCAGGGGGCCATTGAAAACGAACGCATGTGGGAGTTCGCAGGTGAAGGGATACGCAAGTACGACCTTATGCGCTGGAACAAATACGCCGCCAACATCTCGAAAATGAAGCAGGACAGCTACACGATCGTCATTGAACATAAAATGCCTGCGACGAGCCTTTACAAGCCGGGTGCAGCCCTGCCAACGAAGCTCTATTTCAAGTACCTCGCAACAGACACCGAGGATATAGATGTCTCGACGGCCAATTTCTACGACGTGGTAGACACGAAACCTTCGGGCTACGAGGAGGCCGACTGGCTGAAAGCGTCGGGCACGGTCGAGAATATCAAGTACTACAAGTTCCTCGACCAGGTCGTGGGAGGCGTTGTAAAGGGTATGAGCACCGTCCAGAACAACGGATGTCCCTATCGTCCGATCCACAATTCGGTACTGACCGACTCGCGCGGGACGCTGGTCAACGATTACGGATTCTAAACTTCCGTCGTTTGGTAAATCAATAAAGCATCAGATTATGAAGACAAAAAAATATATATCTTTCCTTTCGGCGGCGCTAATGCTTGCTGGGGCTATGCTGGCCTCGTCGTGCGAAGACGCCGAGGTCGATCCGCCGCAAGAGCGCCTGTTCCGTCCTGTCGCCGTTTCAGGGACGGCCGTAGCCAACACCATCGAGCTTACGTGGAGCGCCATTCCCGACGCTGTGAGCTATAAGGTCGACTATTCGTCCGACCCTACGTTCGCTACCGATGTCCGCAGTGTGGATGTGTTGAACGCCAAAAATAAATACCTTTTCACGGCGCTCGAATACTATACCAACTACTATTTCCGCCTCACGGCCATAAGTGGGATCACGGCTACGGCCAACTCCAACACCACGCAAACGACCGAAGGCATCCGCACCAAGGAGGCTCCCACGGTTCTTTACCCGGTAGCTGCCGAGGATAAGGGCGACGATTGGGTTGTCCTGCGTTGGAATACGGCCTACATCATATCCAAAATTTCGCTGGTTTCCGACGACGGCACATCTTATAGCCATGATTTCGTCCCGACACCTGCCGATGTGGCCAACGGGTATGTCAGAGTCAGCGGTTTAGCCCAGCTCGCCTATACGGCTTCGGCTTACGGCGAAGACGGGATCAAGCTCAACAGCGTAAGTGTGAACCTGCTGGCTCCGCTTCTCCCGGTCGAGGACGCCGACATATTCTCCACGGAGGTTACTGTACGCTGGAAAGCTGGCCCGGCCGTTACGAAAGTGGTGCTCACTCCCTCTTCGGGTGCAGCCATTACGCAGAATATAACGGCTGCTACGTTGTCGCAGAAGATCACCGGCCTTACTCCTCTGACCAACTACACGGTCCAGATATTCATCGGCGACACCCCCTGCAACAAGGTTACTTTCCGCTCGTGGTACGCTATTCCGACCGTATACACCAATGTGGCTTCGGGTTCGAACCTGATGGATGCCATGGATGCCGCTTCGGACGGCGACGTGCTGATGCTTGCCTCCAATGCCACATACACCGCATCGAAACCGGGCGATGCAACGGGAACCTACAAAATCACCAAAGCGCTGACCATCATGAGCCGCTCGCCGGGCAACAAGCCGGTGGTGACCCTTTCGAAGGCGATGGATATGGACGGTGTGATCACGGCGTTCAAGTCGGTGGGTGTTTCATGGGTAGCCGCCGATGCCAGTACCGCTTATTTCGTCAACGTGACCAATGCCGCCACAGCGCTTAACCTCACGTCGTTCGAATTGCGCGACAGCCAGTTCGACGGGTTCGGCCGCTCGCTGTTCCGCAGCCAGAAGACCACCGCCAACCAGACAATAGGCACTCTGCTCATAGATCGCTGCTATGCTAAAAATATGAACGACGGCACACAGAACTATGCCGTACTCCACATCCAGGCAACCGCAGCGGCAGTAGCTCCACGTAACTACACGGTGACCAACAGTACGTTCAACGTATTGGTCAGCCTGATACAGTCGAAGGTTAGCGCCACTTCCACCAAGAGCACCTATACCATCTCGAATTGTACGTTCAACAACATGGGCGACGGGACGACCAACGGGCGTTATTTTATCGACCTTACGATGACCACCGGCAACACCGACGAGATCAATATGAACAGCTGTATCTTCGGACGCATCAAGGGCTCGGCTACTTATAAAGGTATTCGTGCCGGAGGTGCTACGATGAACATGTCCAACAACGACGCGGTGAGCGGTTTTGCCACCTCTTCCGATCCCATACCGGGGCTTGTGACCCTTTCGGAAGGATATTACGACGTGTTCAAGGATCCGGACAATGGCGACTTCACATTGAAACCCAAATCTTTGATCGACGCCAAAGTGGGTGACCCGCGGTGGATCCCGGCGCAGTAATGTGACCACACCATAAAACCCTAAATTTATTAGCCTTTGTCAAATTCAGGGGATGGGTAGGTATCTGCAAGGATACCTACCCGTTTTTTTTACGGTAATGTGAACAAAAGTGGGTGGTAATTGACCGGCTGATACTCACAAAAAAATAATGGCTCAGTCTGAAAAGTAGGTTGGTGAAAAATTCGTAAACTTGCACAAACGCAGTTTACGATGACAGAGCAGGAACGATTTGCACGGATGTTTTTAGCCGAATGGCTTGTGGATAATTTCGAGGTTGTGCGGTTTGAGGAT